>OMJI01000219.1 GCA_900299315.1 Verrucomicrobiota bacterium
AGCCGCGTGTAGAACTTGCCGCCGATGAAATACTCCACCTCCCGGCCGATGAACCAGAGGATGAGCATGTTGAAGAGGATGTGGAGCAGGCCGCTGTGCAGAAACATGTAGCTCACCGGCTGCCAGAGGTAGAAATGCCGCAGGCCGTCGCCGCTCAACGCAAACAAGTCGTTGAACAGCGGCGACCGCAGGAAATCGAACAGGAGCTGGACCAGAAAGACCGCGACGTTCAGCCACAGCAGCAGGTGTGTCACCGAGCTGAACCGGTCGAGCCAGTCGCGAAACGGTCGCGCCAGCCGGTCAATCGGCCGTCGGGAATTGCCTTGGGTCCACGATCCGCGCATCGCCGCGAACGTAAACCAACTCGCCGGCGGTTACAAATCCAATGTCCGTACGGGGTCGTGGTGTTGGGGATTCCCTGTAGCCGAGGCGTAAGCCTCGGCCGAAGCTGACGCTTCGGCTACAGTTTGCAGCCCGTGCCCCGGCCGCGCCTACACCCAGCCGAGTTCCCGGAACTTCACGTACAACTCCCGGCAGACCCACGCATCCGTCGCGGCGTAGATGATCTGGCTGGAGGTGAGTACCGGGTTGGCCCAGTTGGTCGTGCGGGCGCCCTTGGTGATGCGAAAGCCGAGCAGCATCCCGGCCAGGTTGCGCACGCCCGATTGCTTGAAGCCCTGCTTCTGCGCGACGGTACCAAGGTCGAGCGTGTGGCGTTGTTCGAACGGGAAAACCTTCTTCAAGGCGCTGAGGTCGTAATCCAACCCGATGCCGGTCTTGAGAATCGCCGGGTTGGCGAGCACCTCTGCCAGCTCCCGCGTCACATCGACGCGTTGGAGTTGAAACAAGAAGACGGCGTGGGCGGTCGCGATCTGGACCAGGCTCGGCAGGAACGACTGCCCCTTCCGGAACGTCGGCCGCGTTTCCGTGTCGAACCCAATCACCGTCTCCGCGGTGATTGCCCGGTGGGCCTCTGCCAACTCAACCGCGTCCTTGACCAAGTGAATTGGCCCCTCGTAGCGCCGCACCGGCAACTGCATCAGGTCGTCCTTGGAAATCGTCTCGGGGAACGTGCTCATCAATTCCGGCCGAGCTTGTCGGCTTCCATTTCTTCGAGGCGGAACTCCTCGCCGGTGGCCACCTTCTCCAAGCGACCGTCCCGGATCCAGCAGACGCGGTCGCTGGCGGCGAGCATCTTGTGGTCGTGCGTCGCGGTGATGATGGTGACGTTCTGTTCCTTGTTGAGGGACTTGAGAATCTCGATGATTTCGGCGCCGGTCTTGGTGTCGAGGTTGCCGGTCGGCTCATCCGCGAGGATCACCGCCGGGTTGTTGGCGAGCGACCGGGCGATGGCCACGCGCTGCTGTTGCCCACCGGAAAGCTCGAACGGTTTGTGATGCAGCCGGTGCCCCAGCCCGACGCGTTCGAGAATCTTTTTGCCGCGCGCCTCCGCCTCCTCCTTGCTGGCGCCCTGGAAAATCATCGGCAGCGTCACGTTCTGCAACGCGGACATGACGGTAACGAGGTTGAACGTCTGGAAGATGTACCCGATCTTGTTGCAGCGGACCCATGCCTGCTGGCGCTCGCTGAGGGCGAACAGGTTTTCCCCCTCGAAGTACACCTTCCCTTCCGTCGGCACGTCGAGCGCGCCGAGCTGGTTGAAGAACGTGGACTTGCCCGAACCGCTGGGGCCCATGATCGAGATGAACTCGCCCCGGTAAATCTCCAGTGAGATCCCCTTGAGCGCCCAGACCTCCTCGTCGCCAAGCCGGTAGAGCTTCTTGACCTCCTCGGTGTGAATGATGACGTCGCGCTGGTTCATGGTTGCTGAAGCTGAATGATGTGCCGCAACATCAGGTCGCGGGTGAACTGCATCACCGCCCGCCGGCTTTCCTCGCGGGACCGGGCGTAACGTTCGCTGAAGGCCGCCGCGATCTGGTCGAGCGAATGCCGGCCGTCCACCTGCCGCCAGTAAAACGTGCCGTACTCGTCCAGTTGCACCTGGATGTCGGCCCGCCACCGCAGCCGGTGCCCCAGCCACTTGGCGATGCCGCCCGTGTAGAGGCGCGGCTTGCGCAACTGCAGCCAGCCCCGGTCGTCGGCGCGGGCTTCGACACCGGGCGCCACTTCGGGAATCGCGGCGAGGGGATTTTCCATCAGTGAAACTCCCCGCTTTCAAAATCGACTTCGCTCGGCCGCGCTGTGCGGACGATCCGGCCGTCCTCAATCCACAGAATCCGGTCGGAACGCTTGAGCATCTTCAGGTCGTGCGTCGCGCTGACAATCGTGACGCCGAGTTTCTCCTTCAAGCCGGCGAGCAACTCGATCATCTCCTCACCGGTCTTGAGGTCGAGGTTGCCCGTCGGCTCGTCGGCGAGAATGATTTCCGGGCTATTGGCGAGCGACCGGGCGATGGCGACGCGTTGCTGCTGCCCACCGGACAGCTCACCGGGCTTGTGAAGCAACCGGTGCCCGAGGCCGACGAGCTTGAGCAGGTAAATCGCCTTCTCGCGCGCCGTCTCGGCGTCGAGCCCGGCAAAGCTCATCGGCAGCGACACGTTTTCGAGGCAGGTCATGACTTGGATCAGGTTAAACGTCTGGAAGATGTAGCCGATCTTGCGGCAGCGCAACCACGCGAGTTCGTTGTGGTCGAGCTGCGCAATGTCGACCTGGTCGATGTAGACCTTGCCGGAGCTCGGCTTGGCCAGCGCGCCGATCATGTTGAACAAGGTAGACTTACCGGAGCCGCTGGGCCCCATGATCGAAAGGTATTCGCCCTTGTAGATGTCGAGCGTCGCGCCCCGCAACGCATGCGTCTCCACCGAGCCCATCCGGTAAACCTTCTTCACATCCACCGCGCGGATGACGCAGGCCTGCTGCGCCTCGCGCGGGGCAACGAAGATGTTCTGGAACCGGGTTTGGTCGAGGGTGGTCATACGTTCGAGCGCAAGGCGTGGGCGGGCACCATGCGCGAGGCAAAGTTGGCGGGATAAATTGCGGCGACAATCGAAAGCAACATGCCGGCAACGACCGCGAGGATGAAATAGAGCGTCAGCGGACCGAACTGCAGTGCCCCAAACGTCATCCCAATCCCGTAGGTGATGGAGTAAATCAAGAGCGCGATCAGCACCCCGGCCAAGCTACCGGCCAAGCTACCGGCCAAGCCGACGAGGCTGGATTCGATGAAGAAGATCTGCCGGATGAATGCCGAGAGCGCACCGAGACATTTCATTGTGCCGATCTCCCGGAAGCGTTCGGTGACGGACATGAGCATCGCGTTGCTGATGCCGATGACCGTGACCAGCAGCGAAATCGCCACAATCCAGATTGTCCGCGACCGGGACTGCCGGGCTTGGTCGGCGAGCTTGGCCTTCTCCTCGGGCTTCAACTCCCGGTCGAGCGAGATGATCCCCGGCTGGGACGACTGCCGGGTGACGAAGACCGGGACCGACGCGGCCGGTGGTTCTGCCTTGCCGACCACGACAATGCCGGCCGCCTGCTCCTGCGTGCTGACGAGCTTGGCGCCTTCCTTGGTGAGCAACTTGATGAACCGCTCCTCGCGCTGATCGATGTCCGCACCTTTCACGAGGTAGATCGCCCGGCCTTCGACGGTGCCAATCTCGGCGCTGAGGAAGTTCAGCATCCGTTTCAGTTCCACGCGCAGGTCAGTCTCCGCCCGCACGCCGTCCTTGATGAGTTGGCTGGTGAGGATCGACATCAGGAACGCGATGCCGAGCACGACACCCATGATCGTCACGAGCGACCGGCCGAACCGGATCCGGATACCTTGCAGCACGACGCCGAAGGCAATCGGGAGCGGCAGTTTGACTTGTTCCTGGATCGTGCGGTTCATGTCAGAACGGCGCCCCCGAGACCGCTTGCTTGATCAAGTTCATCGCGATGGTGGCCATGCTGATCAACCCGACGCCGGTAAAGTACCCGGCCAGAATCGTCGGCGCCATGCGCAGGAACTCTTCCCGGCCGAACTTCTTCTGGAAGAGGTAGCGCCCCAAGAGCGCGCCGGTAATCTCCAGCAGTAACGTGTGCGGGATCGCACCCATACCGCGAATCATCCCGTAAATCAGCAGCGTCGGCAGGCCAAAGAAACTCAACAGGCCGTAGGTGATCACCGTGAACGCCGCGCCGGCACTGATCAACTTCGGCTTGGCCGCCGCCTTCCAAAATTCGCTGTCGCGGATGTCTTTCTTGGCCGGATCCTCCCCGGGCGGGACGAACGTCGAGGAAAGCCGCAGGGCGAAATGCTTCGATTGCAACTCCCAGTTCTTCTGCGCGTACGGGAACGCCTGCGACGGAATCGCTGCCGAATGCCAGATGAAGGCGTAGAAGACGAACGACAGCAGATACAGGATGGGAATCGCCACCAAGTCCACCTTCACCAGCGAGGTGAACTTCACCCCGGTCAGCTCGGTGACCCGGAAGGCCTGGATCTGGCTGCCGTAATTCTCGATCGGGATCGGCGCGAGCCAGATGTTGATGCCTTTCACGCCCGACAAAATGAACGAGGTCTCTTTGAGGAACGGCAAATCCACCGTCTGCCCGGCCACGCCAAGCAACCGGCCGTTGATGTAGGTCAGCAGCGGGTTGTAGACGAACACGAAGATAAACAGGAACACGAGCAGGCTGAATTGCTTCGGCAACAGCATCCACGAGACGCTGATGATCGCCGCCCCAGCCACGATGTAACCGACCAACGCGAGCCACATCGGGAAATCGCCGCGCCCCTTGTTGGGCATCGACCAGAGATTCTCGCGCGGGCCGTCGGCGCGCTGTTTCGCCCGCAGCTCTTTCATCCGGGCCCGGACGTCCCGGGCTGTCACGTAGATGCTGATGGCCGCCAAGCCGATTGCCATACCGATGCCGAAGCTGAGATAGAAATCGACCTGGTTGGAAAACATCGTGTTGATGGTGTCCATCCCCGGCTGCCAATGCGTGAGGATGCCGGCCTTGTGCAGGATCGGGTTGAGAATCAACGTCGCGACAATCGCCACGAATCCGCCAACGACGGCCCAGAATGGAATCACCATGCCGATCAGGATGATCCCGATGTCGAACGTGATGCCGGTCGGTACCGCGGGCAGGATGCCCTCGGTCAACGTGGTCGTCTCCACCCACGGCTGGGGAATCAGGAAGATCGGCTTGTCGAGGAACAACCCGGAGATTGCCGGCACGCCGACCTGTAACAACCCAAACGCCAGCCCGATTGTCGCGCCGAGCGAGAACAGCCGCCACTTCGAGCCGCTCTTCTTCTTACCGGCACTGGCCAGCGCCTCGGCACTGACCTCTACCTGCTCGGCTTCACTCTCGATGGCCTTGTTGCTCTTCGCCTCCGTCTCCTCCGCCAACGCCATCGCACCCTGCGCCGAAATCGGCGCCAGCGGGAACGGGAGCTTCTCGATGTCCGACGTCATGCGGAAGAAGAAATAGCCGAGGCAATACCGCATGATGTAACTGACCACCATCAGGAAGAAGATGAGCGCGATCGGCAACAGCCAGTCGTGATGGAAGAGGTTCCGCTCGACGATGGCCGGGCTGTCCGGGGCGGGCGCGTACCATTTCGGGAAACTCCCGCTCATACCGGCATCTCGCACCGCGTTGCTGCCGACGAGGTACGACCGGAAAATCAATTCGCCAAACGGCCCGCCGGGGATGAGCACGTTGGCGGCAATCATCGTGTTGGCGGCTTGCAGCAGGACGACGAGTTCCTGCTTCGACATCGTCTTCAAGGCGCGCCGGGTGACTTCGCTGAACAGGATCACCGTCACCCACGAGGCGACCGGGCCGAAGTTGCCGCCGATCATCAAGCCGAGATAGATCGACCCCGGCAACATGACCAAGCCGCAGAACAAAATTCCGATGACCGCCTTCCAGCCAAAACCTTCCTTGAACTCAGCCGGTGGCTGAATCAAGTCGCGGTAAATGGCTAACTCGCGGTCTTCTTGGGAACGTTCAGGCATGGGTGGTCTTCAGGTTTTCTTCGAGCAACTGCCGGGCTTCCGCGTACAACTCGGCGCGGTCTTCCTTCCCGACGGCGCGCCAGTGTAGGAAATGACGACGGACTTGCGACACAAAACTATGGTTCAACCGGAGCCACGCCTCGCGGGTGCCGCTCAACCGTTCCAGCGTGATGCGCGCGATGTACTCCTTCGTCTCCGGGTCGGTCTGCAAATCAATCACCAACTCCTGCGACACACCGAGATCGTACGGTTTCAGCCAGATGGTCGACCGGATTTCAGGAATGTAACTATCCGGCTGCAACGGATCCGACCGGTCGCTCACGCCAAGCCCGGGCGGCCCGGCAAAGAACGATGCGGCGCTGCCCTCGCCGTGGTCGAGGAAGTACCGGTGGAAGAACGCGAGGATCGCGCCCCGGTCGTGGTGATTGAAAGTGAACGGCAGCGCGAAGCTCAGCCGGTCGCCCTCAGGCTCCGGCAGCTTCCAGCCCGCATCCTCCGCCGGCGCCGCAATCTCCAAAGCCGACCGGGCGGGGAAAAATGTCGAGGCCAGCGTCGCGAGGATGATCGTCACCGAGACGTACACGGTGATCTTCGAGGTGAAGTTCATCTGCAACCCGCCGGTCAAGTCCAGCGCCGTCAGCACGCTCCCGGTCCCCTGCGCGAGCAGGTAGCCGAGCACCGTGCCGACCACCGAGTACACCAGCGCCTCGGCCATGAACATGAAGAACACGTACCGGGGCGCAATGCCGACCGCGTTGTAGACGAAGATTTCATCCCG
>OMJI01000220.1 GCA_900299315.1 Verrucomicrobiota bacterium
CCGAAGAACCAACCGGACCCGCAGTATCATTTCGACCACATCATGACCGGCCTGAAGAAAGCCGCCGCTTACCTCCCCCGCGTGGATGCGATCGGCGGGAGCACAGCCGGCGTGGTAGTGAACAACCGGATCATGGTCGCGTCGCTTTTCCGCGCGGTACCAGCCGAAAGGTTCGCGGCGGCAAAAGATATCTTCCTCCGCATCCGCGACGCGTGGAAGGTGCCGGTCGAGGTGTTGAACGATGGCGATGTGACGGCGCTGGCCGGTGGGATGTCGCTTGGTGTGAACGGCGTCCTCGGCATCGCGATGGGCTCGAGCGAGGCGGCCGGCTATCTCGACCAGCAAGGCCGGTTGCTCGGCTGGTTTAGCGAGTTGGCGTTCGCCCCGGTTGATTACAACCCGGCAGCGCCGGCCGACGAGTGGTCCGGCGATACCGGCGTCGGTGCGCTCTACTTCTCGCAGCAGGCGGTGAACAAACTCTTACCGGCCGCCGGCATCACCGTCCCGAAAGAGATGGGACTGCCGGAGCGTCTGAAAGAAGTGCAGGCGCTGATGGCCAAGGGCGACCGGCGCGCGGCACAGATTTATGAGACCATCGGCGTTTATCTCGGCTACGCCATCCCGCATTACGCGGACTTCTACGATTTCGACCACGCGCTGATCCTCGGCCGCGTCACGACCGGCGAAGGCGGCAATATCCTCATCACCAAAGCCCGGGAAGTCCTGCGCACCGAGTTCCCCGCCGTGGCGGACCGGATTCAACTCCACGTCCCCGACGAAAAAAGCCGCCGCGTCGGCCAAGCCGTCGCCGCTGCCAGCCTCCCGGCCATTACGAAATGAAACTCCACAACTCTACCGCTGACGTTTTCGTCCCCGACAACCAACCACTCGCCGCCGCGCTCGACCGGGTCACGCACCTTGGCATCGGCGCACACCAGGATGACTTGGAGTTCATGGCGTTCCACGGCATCCTGGCTTGCTATCACTCGACCGACAAATGGTTCGGCGGCGTGACGTGCACGAATGGCGGCGGCAGTTCGCGCGTGGGGCCGTATGGACATTTCACGGATGAGCAGATGATGGCCGTGCGCCGCGAAGAACAGCGCGCCGCCGCCGTGGTGGGCCGGTATGGCGTGATGCTGCAACTGGATTATCCGAGCAGCGCGATCAAGAGCGCGACCGACCCTCGGCTGAAGGAAGATCTGAAACAAATCCTCACCGCGACCCAACCGGAGGTTGTCTACACGCACAACCCGGCCGACAAACACGACACGCACATCGGAGTTGTGGTCGCCACCATCCAGGCGTTGCGCGAGCTACCGGCGGCGCAGCGTCCCGGCAAGGTCATCGGCTGCGAGGTGTGGCGCAATCTCGACTGGTTGCCGGACAACGAGAAGGTCGTGATGGACGTCAGCGCCCATGAAAATCTCGCGATGGCGTTGAACGGGATTTTTGATTCGCAGATTGCCGGCGGCAAGCGCTACGACCTCGCCACGCAAGGCCGCCGGCTCGCCAACGCGACCTATTTCGAGTCGCACGCGAGCGACAAGACCAACCAGATTTGGTTTGGGATGGATCTCACGCCGTTGGTGCGCGACGAGAAGCTGGACATCATCGACTACACGACCGGGTTCATTGACCGGTTCGCGGCGGATGTGCGGCAGAAGTTGGCGAAACGACTCGGGCGCTAGGTGATCAAGGGTTCCCGGTACTCGCGCCATTCGGGCTCGTGGGAGAAGACCCACCGGTAGTACTCCTGCCCTTCCAGCTTGGACGCCGCCGGCTCGTCCACCACCACGGTGCAACTGGGATGAAGTTGCAGCGCCGTGGCGGAAACCATCGAGGTGATCGGACCCTCGACCGCCTTGGCGACAATCTCGGCCTTCTCGGGGCCGGTCACCAAGACGAGCAGCCGCTTGGCTTCGAGGATCGTGCCGACGCCCATCGTGATCGCGCGTTTGGGTACCTTGCGCATGTCGCCGCCAAACATCGGCGCGTTCTGCGTGAGCGTAATCGGCGTCAACGCCTTGGGACGCGTCCGCGAGCGGAGCGCAGAGAGCGGTTCGTTGAATCCGATGTGACCGGCCACGCCGATGCCGAGCAGTTGGACATCGATCCCGCCGCAGTCCGCGATGAGATGCTCGTAGTGAGCGCACTCGACGTCGAGGTCCTTGGCCATGCCATTCGGGAGTTGCGTGTTGCGCAGGTCGATGTTGACCTTGTTGAACAAGTGCTCGTTCATGTAATGCCGGTAGGAATGCTCGTTGGCCGGCGCCAACCCGATGTACTCATCGAGGTTGAACGTCCGGCACAACGAGAAATCCAGCTCGCATTCCTTGTGCATCTTCACGAGCCAGCGGTAGGCGCGCTCCATCGTGCGGCCGGTCGCCAGTCCGAGCACCAGGTGCGGCTTGAGGTGCAGTTCCTTGGCAATCAGCCGCGCGACGAGCAACGCCGCCGTCTCAGCATCCTTTTGGATGATGACTTCCATCTAGGCCGGGAACTCCTTCGCGCTCTCCGGAATGCTGAACAAGACCCGACGATCCGGCACCTTCGCCTTCAACAACGCGATTTCATCCGCGCCGCCGGTGAGCGGCAACGCAACCTGTCCGCCCTCCGCCGCTGAACGATACAGCGCCGACATGATTTCAAAACCCCGGTAGGCATTCGCGAACGCGCACGGATGCACCTGCCGGTCGTTGTCGAGCCAATCAGCCATCTGCTGGATGTACGGCGGCATGTCCTCGACGTAGTCCATGTTGCCGGGGCCGCTCTGGTAGCCGCCACTCTTCGTGACCGCGCGCCAGCCGCCGTTGGTGATGACCTCGGCGAAACCTTCCGAGCCTTGCGCGCCCATCCGGCACTTGCGCCACCAGAGTTTCTGTTCCTTCTTGCAGTCGACTTCCGGCACGTCGGGCGCACCGGCACCGCAATCGTAGATGCCTCGCACGCCGTTCGCGAAATGCACGACACCGGCGACGTAATCCGGCGAGGTGTGCAGGTCAGCCAGCTTGCCGCGCCCGGCCGCTTGCGCCATCGCCCACTCGGCCGGCGTGTAGTCGTTGAACCAGCAGGTGTAGTCGATCAAGTGGCTGAGCATGTGCGCCGCCCAGCCAGTCGCGGTGCCGTAGACGGTGTTGACCCGGCCGATGGCGCCGCTGGCGATGATCTCTTTGACCTTCTTGTAATGCTCGCCGTACCGGTGCTGGTGACTGACGACGGCTTTGACACCGGCCTTCTCGAGCGCCTGTTTGATCTGCAAACCCTCGGCGCTGCTGATGGCGACCGGCTTCTCAAACGCGATGAGCTTCGCGCCGCAATCGATGCCTTGCTGGATGAACGGCATCCGCAAATGTGGCAGCGTGCAGAAGCAATAGATGTCCGGCTTCAACTCCTTCGACAGCGCCGCGCCATCTTTGCTGGTCTTGGGATTGCCGAGCTTCGGCGCGGCATCGGCGAGACGCTTCTCGTCGATGTCGCAGATGCCGACAACCTCGAACCGGGGATTGGCATGAAACGTCGTGGCATGATGCATCCCACGCTTGCCCATCCCGACGACAACAACCCGGTAGCGCTTCATTGTTTCTTATCCCACTCCAAGCATTTCGCGACGACAAAATCCACTTCGTCGGCGGTGAGTTCCGGGAACATCGGCAAGCTGATGCAGCTCGCGGAGTTCTTCTCCGCGTTGGTGAGAGAGCCGACGGTGCGCGCGCCCTTGCCCCACGGGTAACCGGCCTGCTGGTGGATGGCGATGGAGTAATGCGTCTTGGCGTCCACGCCATTGTCGTTGAGGAATTTCAGGAACGCATCGCGCTTGGAGGCGTCCTTGGTCTCGATGACGTAGAGGTGCCAGACGTGCCGGTAGCCGGGCTTGGCGTACGGCAAGTCGAAGCTCTTCGCGCTCTTGAGGCCGGCGGTGTAACGCGCCGCCCACTTGATGCGGTTGTCGTTCCAGGCGTGGATGTGCTTGAGCTTGGCGCTCAACACGCCCGCTTGGATGTCGTCGAGGCGGCTGTTGAAACCGAAGCTGTGGACGTTGCGGGCCGGTGAGCCGTGCGCGCGGAGCAACCGGGTGACTTTGTTGACTTGCTCGTTGTTCGTCACGATCGCGCCGCCGTCGCCGAAGCAGCCGAGATTCTTCTGGATGATGAAGCTCGTGGCCACCGCGTCGGAAAGTTCGCCGATCTTGAACGTGTCACCGGCCGCGTCAATCGCCTGCGCGTTGTCTTCGATGACCCAGAGTTTGTATTTGTCGGCGATCTTCTTGATGGCCGGCATGTCCGCGCATTGACCGTAAAGGTGAACCGGGATGATCGCTCGAGTCTTGCGCGTGATGGCGGCTTCGATCTTCGCCGGGTCGATGCACTTCGTTTGCGGGTCGCAATCAATGAGCACCGCGGTCGCGCCGGCAATCCAGATCGCTTCCGCCGTGGCGAAGAACGTGTTCGCGTTCGTGATCACTTCATCGCCTTCGCCGATGCCGAGCGCCATGAGCGTCAGCCAAATCGCATCCGTGCCGTTGCCGCACGGGATGGCGTACTTCGTGCCGCTGAACGCCGCAAATTCCTTCTCGAACTGTTTGTTCATCGGCCCGTGAACGTACTCGCCGCTTTCGAGGACCTTCGCGATGTTCGCGTCAATCTCGGCCTTGATGTTGTGGTACTGCCGGACGTGACCGTAAAATCCAACTTGCATGATTTCTCCTTTAGGGGAGTGAACGGCGCATTATTACCGACAACCTCCGGCTCACCGCAAGTCCGAATCGGCTCCGCCCCCTTGCGTCACCTCCTCAATCCGCTACAGTGCCCGCCACGGATATGGGTGGCGAGTTCATCGAAGTCAGCGGCGCGCGCCAGAACAATCTCAAGGGCATCAATCTCAAGTTGCCCCTGGGTGAATTGATTGTCGTTACCGGCGTCAGCGGCTCCGGTAAGTCCTCGCTCGCGTTCGACACGATTTACGCCGAAGGCCAGCGCCGGTACGTCGAAACCTTCTCGCCATACGCCCGGCAATTCCTCGACCGGATGGACAAGCCGCAAGCCGACCGTATCGACGGCATTCCGCCAGCAATTGCGATCGATCAGACGAACCCGGTAAAGACGAGTCGCAGCACCGTTGGCACGATGACGGAGTTGAACGATCACCTGAAACTTCTTTTCGCCCGGGCCAGTCAGTTGCATTGCCGTCAATGCGGGAAGCCGGTTCGGCGCGACAGTGCCGGTTCGATTTATCCACATCTTCCCGCCGGCGAACTCCTGATCACGTTTCCGGTCACAGTGCCGAAGAATTTTTCGGAGGCGGAAGTCCGTGCGCTTCTCGAGAAGCAGGGCTACCGGCGCATCACCAAAAACGGCGAGCGGCTCGAAGTCGTTCAAGACCGTGTTGACTCACGCAGCCGCGCCCGCGTGATCGAATCGCTCGAAGCCGCACTCAAGGCCGGTCAAGGCCGCGTCGCGGTCAACGGCCAAAGGTTTTCGAGCGATCTGCATTGCGCGGAGTGCGACATCCATTACCGGGATGCTTCGCCAAATACCTTCTCATTCAACTCGCCCATCGGCGCGTGTGAGAAATGCCGGGGCTTTGGGCGGACGATCGGCATTGACTACGATCTGGTCATACCGGATGACACGAAGACACTGGCCGTCGGCGCGGTGAAGCCGTGGCAGACGGAGTCGTACCGGGAATGTCAGGATGATTTGATGGAGTTTGCCGGCAAGCGCGGCATCCCCACGGACATCGCGTGGCGCGATCTGACGGCCGAGCAACGCCGGTGGGTCATTGATGGCGAAGGTTCGTGGGAAGACCGGAAATGGTACGGCGTCAAACGTTTCTACGATTGGCTCGAAACCAAATCCTACAAGATGCACGTCCGCGTCTTGCTCTCGCGGTACCGGACCTACGTGCACTGCGCGGCGTGCGACGGCTCGCGCCTCAAACCGGACGCGCTGCTCTGGCACATCGACGGTAAAACCATTCACGACGTGATGCTGTTGCCGCTCGCCGACTGCCGGAACTTTTTCGACAATCTGAAGTTACCGGCACCGCTTGACGAAGCTGCTGACCTGCTGCTCGCCGAAATCCGCTCGCGTCTCCGCTACCTCGTTGACGTCGGCCTCGGCTACCTCACGCTCGACCGGCAATCGCGCACGCTCAGCGGCGGCGAAGTCCAGCGCATCAACCTCACCACCGCCCTCGGCACATCGCTCGTCAACACGCTCTTCGTCCTCGACGAACCGAGCATCGGCCTCCACCCGCGCGACATCCAGCGCCTCATCGACATCCTCCAACGCCTGCGCGACGCCGGCAACACGCTCCTCGTCGTCGAACACGACCCCGACGTCATCCGCGCCGCTGACCGGATTCTCGATCTCGGTCCCGGCCCCGGCGAATGCGGCGGCGAAATCGTTTTCTTCGGCACGCAAACCGAACTCGCCCGTCACAAACGTTCGCTTACCGCCCAATATCTGCGCGGCGAGAAAACCGTAGGCGACCGGCAACACCAACTTCCCGGCAAACCTGCACTCACAATCCGCGCCGCCGCCGAACACAATCTCAAATCCATCGACGTGACCATTCCGCTCAACCGGCTCGTCTGCATCACCGGCGTCAGCGGCTCGGGGAAATCCACGCTCGTCGAAGATGTCCTCTATCGTGGCCTGCTCCGCCTGAAACACAAACCCACCGAACAACCCGGCCAGCACAAGCGCATCACCGGCCACCAGCACATCGACGATGCCGTGATGGTTGACCAGTCGCCCATCGGCAAAACCACGCGCAGCAACCCGGCCAGCTTCGTCGGCGCGTTCGACGAAATCCGCAAGCTCTTCGCCCGGCAACCGCTCGCCCGCGAACGCCACTACAGCGCCGGCACGTTCAGCTTCAACAGCGGCGAAGGCCGGTGCCCAACCTGCCACGGCAACGGTTTCGAGCACGTCGAGATGCAATTTCTCAGCGACGTCTATCTCCGTTGCCCCGACTGCCACGGCCGCCGGTATCGCGAACTCGTCCTCGAAGTCAAAATCGCCGGCAAGTCCATCGCTGACGTCCTCGACCTCACCGTCAACGAAGCCTGTGACCTCTTCGCCGACGAAAAAGAAATCCTCCGCGGCCTCGAACCGCTCCGCGCCGTCGGCCTAGGCTACATCAAACTCGGCCAGCCGGTCCCAACGCTGTCCGGCGGCGAAGCCCAACGGCTCAAACTTGCCGGCCACCTCACACAGACCAGCAACCGGCGCACGCTTTTTCTCTTCGACGAACCGACGACCGGCTTGCACTTCGACGACATCGCGACGTTGCTCAAAGCGTTCGAGCAACTGCTGGATCGTGGCCACAGCCTTGTCGTCATCGAACACAACCTCGACGTCATCCGTGCCGCCGATTGGATCATTGACCTCGGCCCGGAAGGTGGCGATGCCGGCGGTGAAGTCGTCTGCGTCGGAACGCCAGCGCAGGTCGCGAAGTGCAAACGAAGCTACACCGGAAAGTCGTTGGTAGGGACGGCCCGCCGGGCCGTCCGCGGCGCGCCCGGCGGTCGCGCCCTACCAAACGGCGCGATTCAGATCCACAACGCCCGCGAGCACAATCTCAAATCCATCGACGTCTCAATCCCGCGCGACAAATTTACGGTCATCACCGGCATCAGTGGCTCGGGCAAATCCACGCTCGCGTTCGACATTCTCTTCGCCGAAGGCCAGCGCCGCTACCTCGAATCGCTCAACGCCTACGCCCGGCAATTCGTCCAACCGTCGTCGCGCCCTGACGTCGACGCCGTGTTCGGCATCCCGCCGACCGTCGCCATCGAACAACGCACCAGCCGCGGCGGCCGCAAAAGCACCGTCGCGACCGTCACCGAGGTCTACCACTTCCTCCGCCTCCTCTTCGTCAAACTCGGCACGCAATTCTGCCCCGACTGCAACGTCCCGATTCGCCCACAATCCCCCGAAGCCATCGCCGCAGTAATTGCCGGCCAAAAGCCGAGTCCGCGAGACGCCGAGGGGTCAGGGCGGCAACTTTTCGCGCCGCTCATCGTCGCGCGCAAAGGTCTCTACACCTACCTCGCCGAGTGGGCGTTGAAGAAAGGTTTTCCCCACTTGCGCGTAGACGGCCAGCTCCTGCCCACCGGCAACTGGCCGCGCCTCGACCGGTTCAAGGAACACAACATCGAGCTACCGGTGCGCACGCTCGAAGAAGCCCTCGAATACGGCAAAGGCGTCGTTCTTGCCGGCAACACCATCTACTCGACGCGCCGCGCCTGCCCGAAATGTTCGCGCAGCTTTGCCGAACTCGACCCGCGACTCTTTTCTTACAACTCGAAACACGGCTGGTGTCCGAGTTGTTACGGCACCGGCCTGCAGCTTACCGGCTTCGACGAGGAGCAAACCGGTGAGGAAATCTGGTGGAACGAATGGTTTACCGGCCGCGAACGTCCCTGTCCGTCGTGCCGGGGCACGCGGTTGCGTCCGGAAGCTCTCGCCGTTCGATTCCAAGACAAAAACATTGCCGACTTCGCGGCGCTGCCGGTGGAAGCAGCAGCGGATGTCTTGCGAAGGATGAAACTGCGCGGCCGGGAAGCCAAAATCGCGCGCGACATCCTCGCCGAGTTGGAATCCCGGTTGGAATTTCTTCAGGAAGTCGGCCTTGCGTATTTGTCGCTCGACCGCGCCGCGCCGACGTTGAGCGGTGGCGAAGCGCAACGCATCCGGTTGGCTGCGCAGCTCGGCTCAAACTTACGCGGCGTCTGTTACATCCTCGACGAGCCCACCATCGGCCTGCACCCGCGCGACAACCGGATGCTGCTCGACACGCTTCACAAACTCGAAGCCAAGGGCAACACGGTCGTCGTCGTCGAACACGACGAAGACACCATCCGCCGCGCCGAACACATCGTCGACCTCGGCCCCGGCGCCGGCATCAACGGCGGCCGTCTCATCGCTGAAGGCACGATCAAAGACATCATCCGCAGCAAGGATTCAATTACCGGACAATCGTTGCGGTATCCGAAGAGCCCGGAGTCGCGGTTGAAAACCGCTCCCACGAGCTGGATTGAAATCACGGGTGCGACTCTGCACAACTTGAAGAACCTGAACGTGAGGATTCCGGTTGGTCGGTTGGTTTGCGTGACCGGGGTGAGCGGTAGTGGCAAGAGCACGTTGGTGCGCGAGGTGTTGTTCAAGTCGTTGGTAGGGTCGGACCGCCGGGCCGACCGCGGCGGCGCGCCCGGCGGTCGCGCCCTACCCCACATCGGCGGCGGCGAGCACATCTCCCGCATCCTCGAAGTCGATCAGACGCCCATCGGCAAGACGCCGCGCTCGTGCCCGGCAACCTACATCGGTTTCTGGGACGACATCCGCCGACTCTTCGCCAACATCCCGGAAGCCAAGATGCGCGGCTATTCGGCGAGCCGGTTCTCGTTCAACACCGCGGAAGGCCGGTGCCCAGAATGCGAAGGTCAAGGCCTGAAGAAGATCGAGATGAGCTTCTTGCCGGATGTGACCGTCCACTGCGAAGTCTGCGCCGGTAAGCGGTTCACGACCGAAACGCTCGACGTGAAATGGAAGGACAAGAACATCGGCGAAGTGTTGGCGATGAACGTGGACGAAGCCGTCGAGTTCTTCGCGGCACACACGCAGATTCACCGGGGTCTGAAACTCCTTCAAGAAGTCGGACTTGGCTACCTCACGCTCGGTCAACAAAGCCCGACGCTCTCAGGCGGTGAGGCGCAGCGGATCAAGCTGGTGACGGAATTGGCGAAGGCGGCGCGCCCGGCGGTCGCGCCCTACCGGGGGACTTTGTATGTGCTCGACGAGCCAACTATCGGCCTGCACATGGCGGATGTGGCCAAGCTGGTGAGCGTACTCCACCGGTTGGTGGATGCCGGTAACTCTGTCATCGTCATCGAGCACAATCTTGACGTCATCGCGGAAGCCGATTGGGTCATCGATCTCGGTCCGGAAGGCGGCGAAGCCGGTGGGCGTGTGGTGGCGCAAGGATTACCGGCGGATGTTGCGCAAGCACAGACCCATACCGGGAGGTTCCTGCGCGAGTTTATCCGCGCTCGAGTAGCTCGACCTCGTAGCCGTCGGGGTCGGTGACGAAGGCCATCTTGGTGCCGGTCGGGAACTTGTTGCGCCAGCCGTCGGGCCAGATGGCGATGCCCTTCTTTTCGAGTTCGTCGCACTTGGCGATGAGGTTGTCATAGCCGATGGCGGTGTGCATCAGATCTTCCGGCACTTTCAACGTGTAGTCGGGCGAGTAGCAGAGTTCGAGGAAGTGTTCGTTGCCGGGGAGTTCGAGGAACGCGAGTTGATTACCGGCGGGCGACTTGTCGGTGCGACGGGTGCATTTGAAGCCGAGTTGTTCGTAGAACGCGATGGTGCGTTCGAGGTTGCTGACGCGGATGCGGGTGTGGAGGAATTTGGGCATGGTGTTTTCCTTTGGTTAAAAGCGCCGGACTTGGAGCCGGACATTGCCGGGGTTGAGGAACCAGTTGAGGAGGAAACTGATGAGGCTGATGACCAAGGCCCCGCCGATGGCGGTCCAGAATCCTTCGACGTGGAAGCCGGGGATGAGCCAACTGACGAGCTTCAGCATGGCGGCGTTGATGACGAGGGTGAAGAGACCAAGGGTGAGGAGGTTGACCGGCAGGGTGAGTGCGAGGATGAGCGGTCGGAGGTAGGTGTTGACGAGTGCCAGGACGACGGCGGAGGCGATGGTGACCTGGGTGTTGTCGAGCCAGATGCGGGCGAACATCTCATCGACGATCAACAATGCGAGGGCGTTGATCGCGAGCTTGGTGAGGAGCATTACCAGTTGCCGGGCCATGCGGGAAATGAAATCACACCCGGCCGCTGGAGGAGAAGCCAATTCGTTCAGGACGGCG
>OMJI01000221.1 GCA_900299315.1 Verrucomicrobiota bacterium
ACCGGGCGTGGAACTGGGCGGGGCGTTGAAGAACGTGATCGCGATCGCTGCCGGCGTGTGCGACGGGATCGGCTTTGGCGACAACACGAAGGCCGCGCTTTGCACCCGGGGACTCGCCGAGATGGCCCGGCTCGGCGCGGCGCTCGGCGCGAAGCGGGAGACGTTTTTTGGATTGAGCGGCGTGGGCGACTTGATCGTGACGGCGTTCAGCCAGCACAGCCGCAACCGGGGTTTCGGCGAGCGGCTCGGCAAGGGCGAGAGCGCCCAACACATTCTCGACACGACGAAGACCGTCGCGGAAGGCGTGAAGACCTCAAAGTCCATCGAGCAACTAGCCACGAAGTTGAAGGTCGAGACGCCCATCGCCCGCGAGGTGTACGCGATGATCTACACCGGCAAGTCACCGAAACAGGCCGTGCGCGACTTGATGAGCCGGGAAGCCAAGCCGGAATTCGATTAGCGGAACTTTCCGTCATGGTGCGTGTCCCAATAACCGATGAGACGACAGACCGGGAATTGGTGGCACGACTGCAGGACGGCGCGGAAGACGCGTTTGACGAATTGGTCCGCCGCCACCAGCAACGGGCGCTCAACGTCGCGTTCCAGATTCTGCGAGACCACGAGGACGCGGTGGAAGTCGCCCAGGACGCATTCGTGAGTGTGTACCGGCACATTGGTACGTTTCGCGGCGACGCGGAGTTCACGACGTGGCTCCACCAGATCGTCATCAACCTCGCCCGGAACAAGCATCGCTGGTGGAAACGCCGGGGCCGGCAGGCGGCGGTCTCACTCGACGCCCCGGTGGCCACTCATGACGGGGAACTGCGACGCGACCCGCCCTCGCCCACCGACCCGCCGGACGCGGCGGTTGTGAAGGCGGAGTTTGTGCAGCAGATTGGCGCAGCGATGGAGCGCCTGCCGCGGAAGTTCCGGGAAGTGCTCGTGCTGCGCAACGTCGAGGAAATGAGTTACGAGGAAATTTCGACCGTGCTCGGCTGTTCCGTCGGCACCGTGAAATCGCGGATTGCCCGGGCCCGGGAGGCGTTGAAGGAACGAATGCAACATGACTAACTGCGCGGAAATCCAAGTCGAGTTGTCGGCCTACGTCGACGGCGAGTTACCGGCCGCGCGCCGCGCGAGCTTTGACGACCACCTCGCGACGTGTGCGGCTTGTCGGCAACGCGCGCAGGAGTTGCGGCAACTGGCGGCTGGAGTGAAGGCGCTGCCGGGGTTGCAGCCGTCGCCGCAGTTCCTGCGCGAGGTGCGGGCGAAGGTGTCGGCAGCGCGCCCGGAGGCTCGCTCCCACAAGGTCGCGTGGTGGGGACTCCCGGTCGGGGCCGCGGCGATGATCGCGTTGCTGGTGACGGCGACGGTGTTGATGCGGACGCCGTCCCGCCGGGACGCCGGACAGCTTCCCTCCAAGTCGTTCGACGGCATGATCCTCTCGGAGAAAGAGTCGAAGGCACCGGCTGAGGAGCCCGCCCGGAACCTTGCGAGTGACAAAGATCGTTTTGCCAAGACTACCGGCGAGGCGATGCCGGCCATGGCGGATGCGCGGTCGGAGATTCCAGCCGCGGGAAGTTTACCGGTGGAGGAGAAGAGCAAATTGATGGAGCCGCCGCACGCGTTGGAAAAGCCGAGCTTGCGCGCCGCGGCCGCCCCGCCTGCTGCGCCGGTAATCGTCGCGCAGGGACGCGATGCGGCAGCGGTGCGAAAACAAGCCGAGCAACTCGCCCAGAGCCTGGACGGCCAAGTCCTGAACCGGGCGGAGGCGGACAAAGTTTACGTGCAGCTACCGGCCAACAAGGTCGAGGAGTTCCGCCGACGGCTGGGTACCGATGAGCTGGCAGCCGCCAAACGCGAGCTTGGCTATTCCAAGACGGACAGCAACGCGCTGGAGTCGTTCCCGCAGGTGGTTTTGCAGATCCAGATCGTCACGAATGCCGCACCCGTCTTTGCGGCACCGGAACAGAAATAGCACGCGACCGGCTTACTTACCGGACAACTTCTGCAACTTGTCCGCCAACTCCTTGTTGTCAGGCGCCACCTTCAGCGCGCGTTCGAGATAGCTGATGGCCTCGTCCCGCCGGCCGAGCTTGAGCATGACCTCGGCGAGGTGATCGAAGACGGTGGGGTCGTCCTTCTCGAATTCGGCGGCGCGTTTGAGATGCACCAGCGCCTCCTCCGTCCGGCCGAGCCGGTAGAGCACCCAGCCGAGACTGTCGAGATAGGCGCCGTTGTCGCGTTGGCGTTCATTGGCGATTTGGATGAGCTTGTAGGCCTCGTCGAGATTAATGCCTTTGTCGGCCCACATGTAACCGAGGTAGTTGTGCGCCATGTGATCGTCGGGATCCATCTCGATCACCTTCTTGAAAAGCTCGGCGGCCTTGTCGAGTTGCCCGGCCCGTTCGCAGGCGGCGCCGTAGGAGAAATAGAACTGGGCGTTGAGTTTGACCTCGGTGGGAGATTCCTTGGCGAGCGTCTCCGCATCCCGGTAAGCCGCGATGGCCTCGGTGTATTTCTTCTCGTCGGAGAAAATCATGCCGGTGAGGTATGAGATCCGGAAATCCGTCGGCGACTTCTCCTTCCAACGTTCCAAGGTCTGGCGGGCGGCAGGCAGATTCTTCTTTGCCATCTGCAGCATCGCAATCTGGAGATAGACCTCCGGCTGGCTGGGATTGACGACGAGCGACTGCTGGTAGTTGTCGAGCGCCTTGCCCTCCTCCTTCATGTCCTCATAGAGCGCGGCCAGCTGGTTGTAGAACTCCGGCCGCAGCGGCTCGCGCTTGATGACCGCTTCCAACTCCGCCGCCGCCGCCTTCTTGTCATCTGTCCGCAGGTAGAGCGTGAACAACTTCAACCGCAACTGAATGTCATCCGGTTGCGCGGCGACGAGCTTGGCGTAGATGGCAGTCGCCCGGGGCAGATCGTCGTTAGCTTCGTACGTCGCGGCCAGCCGGAGCGAGACATCGCTTTCATTCGGCTCCAAGGCCTGTGCCTTCTCGTAGCTCTGCAGCACGCGCGCCATGTCGAGTTGATTGGTCAACGCCGGCATTTGCTTGGCCGACATGGTGTACAGGTCGCCGATGCGGACCCAGTAATCGGCATTCGGTGAATTCTGCCGATAGGATTGGTCGAGCAGCTTGACCAACTCGGTTGCGTTCGTCTGCTGCAGGTAAATCTCCGTGAGGAGATGAACGCCGTTGATGTGCTGCGGATCGAGCTTGAGCGCACGGCGGAGCGAGTCCACGGCCGCCGGCACCTGATCATTCGTTTTCTGGACGACACCGAGCCAGAACAGCGGCTCGGCGGATTTCGGATTGGCAGTCGCGGCGTGCTGCAAGACGCCTTGGGCTTCGGTGAATTGCCGGCGACCGATGAGCGCCTTGGCGATGTTCACGCCGAGATCCACGTTGTGCGGATCCAGCGCGTAGGCGCGCCGGTAGTACTCCAAGGCCGGCTCCATGCCGCGCTGCATCTCCGTGGAGACGCCGGTGGCGAATAGCGCGACGGCTTCCGCCCGGCGTTCCTGCTCGGCAGTCAGCCCGGCTTCGCCGCCGGTCACGCTGGTGGCTGGCGCCTCACGACCGACACGAGGTGCGCAGGCGCTGACGAGGGAAAGTACCGCCGCCAGCGCCACGGCGAACCCGCGCGCTCCGGTCATGGACCGCTTCATCGAGAACAATGACTACCGCTTCTTGTGCCGCATCGCCTTCAAACGCTTGCGGCGTTTGTGCTTGCTGATTTTGGCTTTGCGGCGCTTTTTCAGTGAACCCATCTGGGTCTCCTCCTAGTAAATGACCTTGTTCAGCGGATACTCGATGATGCCTTCCGCCCCGGCAGCTTTCAGTTGCGGGATGATTTCGCGAACGACCCGCTCGTCGGCAATTGTCTCGATGGCCACCCAACCGTCCTGCGCGAGCGGCGCGATGGTCGGATTGCGCAATGCCGGCAACTCTTTCAGCAACGCGTCGAGCTTGGCGCGCGGCACGTTCATCTTGAGGCCGACTTTCTCCTCCGCAGCGAGTGCGCCCCGCAACAGCAACGCGAGCGTCTCGATCTTCTTGCGCTTCCAGCCATCCTGCCACGCGGCGTGGTTGGCGATGAGTTGCGGGAAGCTGGAGCAAAGCGTTTCGACAATCCGGAGATTGTTTGCGCGCAGCGAGGAGCCGGTCTCAGTGATGTCCACAATCGCATCCACCAGTTCCGGGGCCTTCACTTCCGTCGCGCCCCATGAAAATTCCACCTCAGCCGTGACGCCGTGCTTCTCCAGCCAGCGGCGCGTGTGGCCGACGAGCTCGGTGGCGATGTGTTTCCCTTGAAGATCTTTCACCGACTTGATGGGCGAATCGTTCGGAACGGCCAAGACCCACCGGGCGGGATTTGTCGTCTGCTTGCTGTAAGCGATTTCGCAGACGGCGTGGACGTCACTGTCGTTCTCGGTGATCCAGTCCGCCCCGGTAATCCCGGCATCGAGATAACCGTGTTCGACGTACCGGCTGATTTCCTGGGCGCGGATCAGGCGCAATTCCAATTCGGGGTCGTCCGACCGGGGCAAATAGCTCCGGCTCGACGAGCTGACCTTCCAACCCGCCTTGGCGAGCAGGTTCAACGTCGAGTCCTGCAGACTGCCTTTCGGCAATCCAAGTCGTAAACTTTTCTTCGTCTGTTCTGTCATCTCACTCCAATACTTTAACCGTGCGGCCGGCGACGCGCAGTTTACCGGCCGCAAAAAGGCGGACGGCCTCGGGGTACAACTGATGTTCCGTCACCTGAATCCGGGCGTGCAGCGACTCCGGCGTATCGTTCGGAAACACGGGCACGGCACTCTGCAAAATTATCGGCCCAGAATCAACACCTTCATCGACAAAATGCACCGTGACCCCGGTAATCCGCACGCCATAGCGCAACGCCTGTTCCCACGCGCGCAACCCCGGGAAGGACGGCAACAGCGAGGGATGAATGTTGATGATGCGTCCCGGGAAGGCGCGGAGCAGCGGCGCTTTCACCACGCGCATGTAGCCGGCCAGCACGACCAACTCCACCCCGGCCTCGGTGAGTTGCCGGGCCACCTGCTCTTCCCGTTCCGGCTCCAACTTCGTCTTGAACTGGCTGGGACCGATGAACCGGGCCTCGATCCCCTTCTGCCGGGCGCGTTCGAGAATGAAGGCATCTGCCACGTCGCTCAGGACGAGCACCACCTTGCCGGCAATCTTGCCGGCAGCGCAGGCGTCGAGAATCGCCGCGCAATTGCTGCCCTTGCCGGAGCCGAGGATGCCGATGCGAATCACGCGCGCATCACCAGACATGACCGAAGCCAAATCCGTAGCTCCACCGGCCTTCGTAGTAGCTGCGGCGGCGTTCGAGTTCGACGGCGGCGCGGGTCCGGGTGTCCATCATGTAGGTCACGAGCCGGTCGCTGACGCCTTCCTTGCGCAACAACACAATGTCGTCGGCGCTGAGATTGAACACGGTGCCGGTCGCGTCGATGCGGCGCATGATGGCTTCGTCGGGCTCACCGGCCTTCACCAGCGAAATGACGTCCGCCTGGCCCAACGGCGGCTGGCGAGGTTGCTTGTTCGTCTGGCACCCCACAGTGAGGGCGAGCAGCGTGACCAACGCACAAATCGTTTTCATGGCATTAGCCTAGCGGCTGCGGCGGATTTTTTCAATCAGCCCGGTCGTCGAGAAGCCTTTCTCGAACGGGATGATTTTGATTTTTGTCCCCACGGCTGTCAGAACCGCACACTCTTGCGGGTCGAGATTCTCGGGCCGGTAATCTCCGCCCTTGCAATACAGGTCTGGCTGGACCGTGGCGAGGAACCGGTGGGCGCGCATTTCGTTGAAGATGACGACGGCATCGACGCATTCCAGAGCCGCCAGCACCGCCGCGCGTTTGGCCTGCGCCACGAGCGGGCGGCCGGGACCTTTCTCCAGCATCCGCACCGACCGGTCGCTGTTCAAGCCGATCACCAGCAGGTCGCCGAGTTTCTTGGCGCGCTGGAGATAGCGAACGTGACCGTAGTGCAGGATGTCGAAGCAACCATTCGTCGCCACGACACGCCGATGTTGGCGGTGGGCCGTGACGGCCCATTGCGCGGCGGCTTTGAGAGTGAGGATTTGGCCCATGGGTTTTAACTTGCTTATCGATGCCGATTTGTAAGGATGCACCATGACTCACGCCTACGGGGAGGGTCAAGCATGCAGTTAATGTTCAAGCGCGGCGGAATATAGACCGTCGCTTTTTTATTCGGGGGATATGGTCGATCATCTAAAACATGTGGCGGCGGGCATCTACTTTGCGATGCTGATCCTGTTGGCGTTTTACGGGTTGCACCGGTACGTCATGATTTTCCTCTACTACCGGCATCGCAAAGACAAGCCGGTACCCCAGAGCCACTTCACCGAATTACCCCGCATCACCATCCAACTCCCACTCTACAACGAGAAGTACGTCGTCAACCGCCTCCTCGAAACCGTCGCCAAGCTCGACTACCCCGCCGACAAACTCGAAATCCAAGTCCTCGACGATTCCACCGATGACACCGCCGCCATCGCCGAGCGCAAGGTGGCCGAGCTCCGCCAACGCGGCTGCAACATCCAGTTCATCCACCGCACGAACCGGGAAGGCTTCAAGGCCGGCGCCCTCCAGAACGGTTTGCTCACCGCCACCGGTGAATACATCGCCATCTTCGACGCCGATTTCGTCCCCCAGCAGGACCTCCTCCACCAGACCATCCACTATTTCACCGACTCCAAAGTCGGCATGCTTCAGACCCGGTGGGGCCACCTCAACGACCACTACTCCCTGCTCACGCGCGTCCAATCCATCTTCCTCGACGGCCACTTTCTGATCGAACAAACCGCCCGCTCCCGTTCCGGTCGCTTCTTCAACTTCAACGGCACCGCCGGCATCTGGCGGCGCAGTTGCATCGAGGACTCCGGTGGTTGGTCGCACGACACACTCGCGGAAGACCTCGACCTCAGCTACCGGGCACAGATTCGCGGTTGGAAATTCCTGTTCCTCTCCGACGTCGTCGTCCCGGCCGAGCTACCGGTCGAGATGAACGCCTTCAAGACCCAGCAACACCGGTGGGCCAAGGGCTCCATCCAAGCCTGCAAGAAAATGCTCCCCACCGTCTGGCGCAGCCCCCTTTCCCTCAAGGTCAAGATCGAGGCCACCGCCCATCTCACCAGCAACTTCGGCTACCTGATGCTCGTCGTCCTCTGCCTCTTCTGCCGCGCCCCCGCCGCCGCCACGACCGACCAAGTCACCATGGGCAACCAGTGGACCAAGATGATGCTCGTTGATCTCCCGCTCTTTCTTGCCGCCACCGTCTCGGTCATCGCCTTCTACATCTGCGCCCAACGCGAACTGCACGACAAATGGTGGAAACGCCTCGCCTACGTCCCGTTGATGATGGCGGTTGGCATCGGCCTCTCCGTCAACAACGCCCGCGCCGTCCTCGAAGCCATCTTCAACCACAAGAGCGAATTCATCCGCACACCCAAGTACGGCGTCGCGACCGGCGGCCGCAGCGCCTACCAAGCCCTGCGTGGCCTCATCCCCCTCATCGAACTCGGCATGGCCGTCTACTTCAGCTTCCTCATCGGCGAGGCCATCAGTCGCGACGAATGGTCCGTGCTCCCCTTCATAATCGTCATTGCCGGTGGCTTCAGCTACGTCGGCATCCTCTCATTGATGCAAGGCCGCTTCACCAAGCCCGCCCCGGTACCACTCGCACCCGTCGAAGCCTGAGTCCGTGCTTGCCAACGTTCCGCCCGCCGGTAAGAATCCGCGGCGATGGAAACCCTTGGACTGATTGCCGGGAATGGCGATTTCCCTTTCATCTTTGCGCAGGCCGCGCGGCGCAATGGTGTGGGGCGACTGGTGGCAGTCGCGTTCGAAGGGGAAACGAAGCCCGAGATTGCCGGGTCAGTGGATGTCGTCGAATGGATCAAGATTGGTCAGCTCGACAAGCTCATCAAGGCATTCACCGGCAACGGCGTCACCCGGGTAGTCATGGCTGGCGGAATCACACCCAGTAATCTCTTCAAGAACCTCCGGCTCGATCTGCGGATGATTGCGCTCGCGGCGCGGCTGAAGGAGCGGAACGCGCACACCATTTTCGGCGGAATCGCCGACGAGATGAGAAAGGACGGCGTGGAGTTGCTCGATCCCCGCCCGTTCCTCGGCGACGCAGTGCCGGCGGCGGGTGTGTTGACGAAGCGCAAGCCGGACAAGGACGAGCGCGCGGACATCGAGTTCGGACTCAAGATCGCCAAGGCCGTCAGCGCGCTGGAAATTGGGCAGACGGTAGTCGTCAAGAAAGGCACCGTGCTCGCCGTCGAGGGTTTCGAGGGCACCGACGAATGCATTCGCCGGGGCGGTGCATTGGCCGGTGAGGATGGTGGCGCGGTGGTGGTGAAAGTCAGCAAACCCAACCACGATTTCCGCTTCGACATCCCGTGCATCGGTTCGCGCACCATCGACTCTTGCATTGCCGGCAAGATTGCCGTGCTGGCGATGGAAGCCGGCAGCAGTGCGCTGCTCGACCGGGAGGCGGTGCTCGCCGCCGCGAACCAAGCCGGTATCTGCATCCTCGGGGTGTCGGGATGAGCCGAACCTCGTTCGTAGTGCAGCGATTCATCGCCGCCGTTGACGCCCCACCGCGCGATAAATCGCGCGACTATAAACAATGAGCGACACTCTCAAACTCGGCGTCGTTGGCGTCGGCCACCTCGGACAGCATCACGCGCGGATTTACCGGGAGATGGGGGAAATCCAATTCGTCGGCTCATTCGACAGCGACCCGAAGAAGTCCAACTTCCCCACCCTCGCGGCGCTAGCCGATGCTGCCGACGCGGTGAGTGTCGCGACACCAACTGAGACGCACTTCAATGTCGCCAAGATTTTCCTCGAACGCGGCAAGCATGTCCTCGTCGAGAAGCCGATCACCCGGGAACTCGCCGAGGCGGAGCAACTCGTCGCGCTGGCCCGGCAGCACAACTGCGTCCTGCAAGTTGGCCACGTCGAGCGATTCAACCCGGTGATGCAGTACCTGAACGACACGCTCGCCGAGGCGCGCTTCATCGAGGTCCACCGTCTCAGCCCCTACCCCGGCCGCTCGACCGACATCGGCGTGGTGCTCGACTTGATGATTCACGACCTCGACGTCATTCTCGCCATCGTCAAATCACCCGTGACCGGCGTGGACGCGGTTGGCATCCCGGTCCTCAGCGTGAGTGAGGACATCGCGAATGCCCGGCTGAAGTTCGCCAACGGTTGCGTTGCCAACATCACCGCCAGCCGCGTCAGCCCCGAGCGCATGCGCAAGATCCGCATCTTTGGCCGCACGGAAATCGGCGCGGCGTACATCTCGCTCGATTACATGCGGCAGGAAGGTCTCATCTACCGGATGGCGAGTGACGATGCGGAGGAATCCAGTTTTCTGAAGAAGCTGCTGGCCGGTAAGGACGCCACCATCGTCAGCGAGTTTGCCGGCAAGAAACTCGTCCGCGAACCGGTCCCGATCCAGCGCGGCCAACCGCTCGAACTCGAACTCCGCCACTTCATCGAATCCGTCCGCACCCACCGCGACCCACTCGTCACCGGCGAAGCCGGCAAGCAAGCCCTGGAAGTCGCGCTCGAAATCACGCGACGCATCGCTCCATGAATCTCATGTTCATTGCCGGGGAAGCATCCGGAGATTCGCATGCGGCGGCGGTGATCAGACACCTACCGGCTCGTGTGAAAACTTTCGGCGCCGGTGGGTCGAAGATGCAGGCGGCGGGGATGGAGTTGCTGCTCGACCTGACGGAGCATGCGGTGGTGGGGCTCGTCGAGGTGCTGAAGAACTACCGGAAGTTTAAGCGCATCTTTGACCAACTCGTCACAGAGGCGGAGCGACGCCGACCGGCGGCGGTGGTGCTGGTGGACTTCCCGGGATTTAATCTGCGATTTGCGGCGCAGATGAAGAAGCGCGGAATCAAGGTCATCTACTACATCTCGCCGCAACTCTGGGCTTGGCACGCGAGCCGGGCGCAGCAGATTGAGCGCGACGTGGATGTGATGCTGACGATTTTCCCGTTCGAGAAGGACTGGTACGCGCGGAATGCGCCGGGGTTGAAGGTGGAGTTTGTCGGGCATCCAATGGCGGAGGAGAGAAGACAGGAGTCGGAAGTCAGGAGTCAGAAGACGGTGCTCCTTTTACCGGGTAGCCGAGTAAAGGAGGTGGAGAAGCTTTGGCCGGTGTTGTCGCGGGTGGTGGATGGGATGCCGGAGTTGGAGTTTGTCGCGGCGGCGGCGGATGAGCGGACGGCAAGTATGATGCGGCATCCACGCGTGAAGGTCGAAGTTGGGACAGCGCGTGACTGGATGCGGCGGGCGGCATTGGCGATCACGGCGAGCGGGACGGCGACGATGGAGTGCGCCTTTGCGGGGTGTCCGATGGTGGTGGTGTACAAGGTGAACTGGCTGACCTACCTGATCGGGCGCGCGGTGGTGAAAGTGAATTGGCTCGCGATGCCGAACGTAATTGCCGGGAAAGCCATCGTGCCGGAGTTCATTCAGCACGCGGCCACACCGGAAGCCGTCACGCAGGCTGTCCGTGAGTTGGCCAAGGACACCGGGCTGCAGCAGCGGGAACTCCAGAAGGTTGTCGCAAGTCTAGGCGGCGGCGGTTGCAGTGCCCGGGCGGCAGAGTTGATTTGCCGGGCGGCGACTAGCGCCACGTGAGCCGGCGGGCGCGCGAGGTGGTTTCGCCAGCGAGGTTGAACGCCACGATCCGGTAGAAATAAGTAGCACCAGCCACAACGGTGGCATCTTCGAACTGGGTGACATTCGGCCCAACAATTCCGAGCACGTCATAGGAAAGCGGCTGGCCTCCCACAAACGTGGCGCGCTCGACCCGGTACCCTTCTTCGTTGCCGGTGTCGTCGGTCCAGAGAAGCAGCAGCGTACCGGCTTGGGCCGGGGCAGCGGCCATGCGACGGGGAGCTACCGGGGCGCGGACGAGATTAGTGTCCACAGCGGTGACAGCAGCGAGGAAATCGACGCGGCCGTTTCCATCCCAATCCGGGCCGGCATTAGGTGAATCATTCGGATCGTCCGGCAGGTCGGTGGTGGCGTGAATCAGCGCGTTCGCGATGTCCGCGTTGGAGAGCGAGTGCCGCAAACCGAGTTCCTCGGCGCGCGCGACGAGCAACGCGGCTTCCCCGGCCACGATCGGTGAAGAGAAGGATGTGCCGCTGGCAGTAAAGTAGGTGAACTCACCGGGTGCGCCGTAGCCGTTCATGGCGTCAGTGGCGCTATAGACAGCCGGACCGACGACGCCAACGGCTGGCGCGACCACGTCCACCGCGCGGCGACCGAATTGCGTAAACGGCGCGCGCGCAGTGGCCCCGGACGTACCGCCGACGGAAATCACGATGGGGTAAGCGGCCGGGTAGTTGGGCGCCGCCGAATTGCCGTTCCCGGCAGCGGCGACGAGGATCACGCCTTTCGACCATGCGTAGAGTAATGCGGTGGCGATGGCGCGGCTGTTGGCGTTGCCGCTGAAACTCATGTTGATGACGTTGGCACCGTTGTCGGCAGCATACCGGATCGCGGCAGCGATGGCGGATGATGGCGCGCCGCCGGTAGAGGTGAAGACTTTCAGCGGCATGATGCGGGCGACCGGGCAAGCGCCAGCGATACCGATTCCGTTGCCAATCACGGCGGCGGCGCAGCC
>OMJI01000222.1 GCA_900299315.1 Verrucomicrobiota bacterium
CAAGAAACTCGCGATCTTGATGACCAAGGAAGGCGGGAAACCCTATTGCGAAAACCGCGATGAAGTCGAATGGGTCGCCGCCTGTTTTCAATACTATGCCGAGGTCGGCCGCAACTCCCGGGGCAGTTCCTTGCCGCCGACGTTTCATCACCAAGTCAACTTCACCATCAAGGAACCTTACGGCGTCGTCGTCGGCATCATCCCGTGGAACTACCCGCTCCTGCTGATGGTCTGGAAAGTCGCCCCCGCGTTGATGGCCGGCAACACCGTCATCCTCAAACCCAGCGAGGAGACTCCCCTCTCCCTCCTCGCCATCACCGACATCTTTGCCAAACACCTACCGGCCGGCGTCCTCAACATGGTCACCGGCTACGGCGAAGAAATTGGCGAAGCGCTCGTCAAGCATCCCGGCACCGACCTCATTGCTCTGACCGGCTCGACCGAGACCGGCAAGCACGTCGGCCAACTCTGCGCCGCCCAGGTGAAGAAATTCCACGGCGAACTGGGCGGGAACGACCCCTTCATCGTCTGCGAGGACGCCGATCTCGACATCGCCAGCAAAGCCGCTTGCTGGGCCGCGTTCCTCAACGCCGGTCAGGTCTGCACCAGTTGCAAGCGACTCTACGTTTTCGAATCCATCGCCGACGAGTTCACGAAACGCGCGGTGAAGTTTGCGAAGTCACTCAAACTCGGCAACGGCCTGAAGCCCGACACGGATCTCGGTCCGATGATCAATCTCCGGCAACTCGAAGACGTTCATGCCCGCGTCCAACGCGCCGTCACTGAAGGCGCTCGCGTGCTCTGCGGTGGCCGGCGTTCACCGAAGTTCAAGAAAGGCTTCTTCTACGAGCCGACTGTGCTGGCTGACGTCGAACACGACATGGACCTCGTCCGGACGGAGACGTTTGGGCCGGTGCTACCGATCATGCGCGTCAAAGACATCGACCACGCCATCTGGCTCGCCAACGACAGCACCTACGGCCTCGGCGCCAACATCTACACCAACAACATGGAATGGGCGATGAAGGCCATGGAGCGCATCACGGCCGGTACCTTCTGGATCAACGATCCGCTCACCGACAACGATGCCGGCCCCTTCGGCGGCATGCGTCAGACTGGCCACAGCCGGGAACTCGGCGAAGAAGGCCTCGACGAATTCCGCGAAACAAAGCACGTCCACCTCGACTACAAGGCCGAGATCAAACCGTACTGGTACCCATACTCCAAGTACAACAAGCTGACCGGTGGTTAATCAGCCCGGTTTGTAGTGCGGCGATTCATCGCCGCCGGCCGTTACGCGCTTGGCACCGGCCTTCCCAGCGGCTAGCATGGCTCGCATGAATACTCGCTTGCTCTTGGCTTTGCCGGTGGTGGCGTTGCTCTGTGGATCTTGTGCGGTCGTGCCGGAGACAGGGCGGTCGCAGCTGTTGCTGATCAGTTCCGCGGAGGAGATGCAACTGGGGCTGACAGAGTTCGACAAACTCAAGCAGAGCACACCAGTCTCAAAGGATACGGCCGCCAACACGATGCTGCAGCGCGTCGGCCAGCGGATTTCCGCCGTGGCGAAGTTGCCGAATGCGCAGTGGGAGTTTGTGCTGTTTGATGATGCGAAGACAGCCAATGCGTTCTGCCTGCCGGGAGGCAAGGTGGGCGTTTATACGGGCATCCTGCCGGTCACGAAAGACGAAGCCGGGCTTGCGACGGTCTTGGGCCACGAGATAGCCCACGCGGTCGCCCGCCACGGCGCGGAGCGAATGAGCGAGATGCTGGTCACAAAAGTCGGCGGGGAACTTTTCGGAGTGGCACTGCAAAAGTACGCGCCCCAGACGCAGAACCTTTTCCAGGGCGTGTACGGACTGACGAGTCAGGTCGGCTGGGTGTTGCCACACTCGCGCGGTCAGGAATCCGAGGCGGATCGCATTGGTTTGAAGTACATGGCCCGGGCGGGTTACGATCCGCGAGCAGCTGTGGATTTCTGGAAACGGTTCGCGGAGTTTAACCAGAAGAGCGGCGGAATGAAATGGGAGTTCCTCAGCACGCACCCGCTCGATGAGACGCGGATCAAGCAACTGGAAGCGTGGATGCCGGAAGCGCTGGCGGAATATCATCCGCCAGCGGCGAAGTAATCACGGGTACCGAAACGTCACGGCCAACGGCGCTTGCCGGTCGCTTTCCGTGGCCGACCACGTCTGGAACTGCCCGTCCGGTGTTTCAATCGCCCGGACATACCAGCCGGCACGCCGTCGATCGACTCCGGGCGCACGCACGACATACGCGCCGTCCTTGCCTTTCTGGACCACCGAGATGCGTTGCTCCACACGCAGCACAAGCTGCGTCGCCCCGGCAGCGAGCGGCTCGGCGATGTGCACGGTCAACAGGGTGCGCTCCGGTGCGTGGGGTTGGCCTTTTTCCGTAAAGTTAAGCGGCTCTCCGTCCAACGTGTAGAACCCGAGCAGATGCGTGGCTTTGCCAATCGTGCCACGCTCAAAGTGCTGCATCGGGTCGAAACCGTCGTTGCGGAAAACCTCCGTGCTCCAGACCGTGTCGCGCTGACCGTAGCGGCCGACCTGGATGACAACAAGTGACGCCAGCGGCTCGCGTTGCAGATCCTTCAACCGTTGGCGCATCTTCGAATCCAAAGTCGGGCTGGAACGTTCCCGGAACTGGAATCCGGCTGGCGGCCTTTCCGACCAGCCCGCGTAAAATTGCCGGATGCCAAACCCCAACGCCACCACGAAGGCGAGGATTGCAGCCCACGCTTTCCAGTTCATGGCACCGTCGCCTGCCAGTTGGCGTTCGTGTGCGGCCAGTAGCTCATCTGGCTGGAATCAAACCGCACGGCGGCGGCAACATGACAGTCGCCAAA
>OMJI01000223.1 GCA_900299315.1 Verrucomicrobiota bacterium
TCCGTGCGTGTGCATGGATTTCGGAGTGAAACTAACAACTCAACTCATAGGGGAGAACTCATGAAGAAGTATGGATGGAAAGTCCTCGCGGGTTTGGCAACGCTGGCCATGGCCAGTACGTCACCCGCTCAGACAACAAACACGTTGCGCATTACCGGTTCGTCCGCGTACCGGGCCGCAACCCATAACGCGATCCTCGCGATGCTGGATCCCGCCGAACGCGTGTATGGTTTTACCGGCAGCTCATTGAGCAGCGCGAGCCGCGCGCAGTTCACGGGCCGGTTGGCGGCGGACACGAACGTCATCTGCAACATTCAAACCGTGTTCAGCGGTTCGGTGGACGGGGTGATCCGCCTCGTGTACCGGGGCAGCAACACGTTTGACCGCACGGATTGGCCGGTGGGCACGAACCTGACCGCCGGCGGCACCGCCAGCATCTCGTTCCTGTCGGAGACGGCCCCGTCCGATGTGGCGATGTCGGATGCATACCAGAACTCGACGAAGTACACCTCGCCCACGTTGGTCGATAACATCGTGGGTGTGATTCCGTTCATCTGGGTGCGCAACAGCGACGCGACGAACGCGATCGCGAACATGACACCCTTGCTCGCCCAGCAGGTCTTGGCGGCGGGCTCGGTGCCGTTGTCGTTCTTCACCGGTAACGCGGCGGACACCACGAAGGTGCGCTCCGTTGGCCGTAACGCGGACTCGGGCACACGTGTGACCACGTTCGCGGAAACCGGTTTCGGAATCTTCACGCCGCCGTCGCAGTGGCAGGTGTTGCTGAACGGCAGCTCGGTCACGAACGTCGTGCCGTATCCCGCCGAGACCGTGCTCGGTGAATCCTTCGCGACTGGCCAGTCCGGCTATGGCAGTGGTGGCACAATCGTGACGGCGTTCAACGCCACGGGCAGCAATGCCGCTCCTGTCCCCAGCACCCGGCGCGGCTGGTTGATCTCCGCATTGGGTGTCAGCGATGCGAACAACGTGAACAGCGGCAATAACAAGCTGACCTGGAACGGTGTGGCGTACAGTCAAGACGCCGTGCGCAACGGCCAGTACACCTTCTGGTCCTATGAGCACCTGTTCTACGGCTCCTACGTGTCAGGCAATGCGACTCTCAAGACGATCGCGGATCAACTCGTCAGCACGCTGCTCAGCACCGATCCCGGCACGGCCGCGGTCCAGTTGAGCACAATGAAGGTCACGCGCGGCCAAGAAGGCGCGCCGGTCAGCCCGTAACAAATCAACCTGCAATCAAAGGAAAAACATCACATGAACAAACAGATCAAACTGGGCCTGCTGGCATTGGCCGGCGCGGCCCTGCTCACACCGGCGGTCCACGCCGCGACGGTCTCAGCCACACAGGAAGACCTCATCCTCGGGTTCCGCGCCACGGGTGGCACGGGTTCCGGGGTGAACCTCGAAGTGAACCTGGGCAGCATCGCCAACTTCTACAACGCCGCTCCCGGCACGACGTTCACATTGCCGGCATTGGCGTATCAGGACTTGGTGGAGACCTACGGCGCGAACTGGGCGACGCGCAGCGACCTGTTCTGGGGCGCCGCCGCTCATTACAGCAACTTGGATGACGATCCGAACCTCAAGCCGGCCACCACCTTGTGGGTGACCGACGTGGCGTTGCCGGCTCCGCTGCGTGGCTCTGACGGCGCGCAGGCGAACCCCGGGTCGAAGATCCAAGCCTTGTATTCCTCGGGCACCGGCTCCTTGAACGGGAAAACCAGCACCGCGAATAGCAGTTCCGCCGCGGTGATTGACAAGACATTGGCGGGCAGCTGGGGCGCGCAGATCGGCACCGGCAACAGCTTCGCCTACTTCAACCCGAAGATCGACATCGACGTGAACAGCCAGAAGTCGTTGGACTTGTATGAGCTCCAGCCAGACATCGACACACCGGGTACCTTGCCGGGCACCAAGCTCGGCACGTTGGTTCTTGGCCAGAACGGCCTGAGCTTCAATGTCGTCCCGGAACCCTCGACGGGTCTCCTCGTGGCGTTGTCGATCGCGTTCGGCACGTTGCTCCGCCGTCGCAAGTAAACCATCAACACGAATCGCGTAGTTGATTCGTCCGCGGGGCCCCTTTGCCGAAACCGGCAAGGGGGCCCTCGTTGGCGATAAGATCGTTTCGTAAGCAAAATGATTTTTGGAAACAAAGGGTGGGGGACGCACTGGCTGATCGGCTGCATCGCGGCAGCGTGCGTCACGATGTCGGTGTGGGGCGCGGCGCCGGAACGGATTTTCATCCAGGAGTACCGGGTCAAGGGCGCGAAGCATTTGACGCAGTTGGAGATCGAGGAGGCCGTTTATCCGTTCTTGGGACCGCACCGGTCGCAAGAGGATGTGGAGAAGGCGCGCGCTGCACTGGAACAAAAATACGTGAGCAAAGGCTATCAAACCGTGTCCGTCCAGATTCCCTCCCAGCCGTGGGTGGACGGCCCGATTCTGCTCGAAGTCACCGAGATGCCGGTCGGCCAGTTGCGGGTGAATGGCTCCCGGTATTTCCTACCCAGCCGGATCAAGGAACTCGCCCCGTCGTTGGCGCCCGGCACGGTCATCAATTTCAACGAGGTCAACCGCGACGTCGTCGCGCTCAATCAACTCGCCGACCAGCGCGTGACGCCTTCCCTCCGTCCGGGGCAGACGCCGGGGACGGTGGACATCAGTCTCGAAGTGCAAGACACGCTGCCGCTCCACGGCAGTCTGGAGTTGAACAACCGGCGCAGCGAAAACACGACCGACCTGCGGCTCGACGGCGCGGTGAGCTACGACAACCTCTGGCAGCTCGGCCATTCCATCGGCGGCAGCTTCCAGCTCTCGCCGCAAGACTTCAACGAAGTGAAGGTGTTCTCCGGCTACTACCTCGCGCGGTTCCCGGAAGCGACGTGGTTCAACGTCATGGTGCGCGGCACCAAGCAGAACAGTCAGGTCTCGACGCTCGGCGATCTCGCGGTGGCCGGGCGCGGTGAGACGGTCGGCCTCCAGACCACGTTCGTCCTGCCGGGGTCGCGGGCGTATTCGCAGTCGCTGAACCTCGGCTGGGACTACAAGCGCACCGACCAGGAAATCACGCTGGCCGGTCAGACCAACAACACCGTGACGAGCTACTACTATTTCCCGTTCAATGTCACCTACAGCGCGACGTGGGTGACGACCAATGGCCAGACGGAAATCAATTTCGGCCCGACGTTCAGCTTCCGCGGCTTGGGCAGCAACCCGAGGGAGTTTGAGAACAGCCGGTACAAGTCCGAGGGCAACTTCGTCTACCTGCGCGCGGACGTGGCGCATACGCACGAGCTACCGGCAGGCTTCCAACTGTACGGCAAGCTGTCGGGTCAGGTGGCTGACCAACCGCTCGTCAGCGCCGAACAATTCGGCGGCGGCGGTCTCGGCACGGCGCGGGGATATCTCGAAGGAACCGTGTTCGGCGACAACGCCATCTTCGGCGCGGTGGAATTGCGCAGCCCCAAGCTGACGCAGTACTGGGGTGACACTTCCTCCGACTGGCGGGTGTATGTCTTTGCGGAAGGCGGGCGGCTGACGCTGCTCGATCCGTTGCCGGAGCAGAAGTCTGTGTTTGACCTCGCCAGCTTCGGCATCGGGACCCGGTTTAGGTTCCGCGACCACTTCAACGGCTCGCTCGACCTTGGCATCCCGGTCATCAGCCAATCTCAAACCCACGCGTCCGATCTGTTGCTGACGTTCCGTGTCTGGATCGCCTTATGAGGAAAACCATGATGAAACGAATCCATCCCAAACTAATCTTCGCGGCGGTCGGCCTCTGGCTGGTCGCCCAAACTGTCCACGCCGGTGACTGGTGGAACAGCGAGTGGTCGCTCCGCAAGAAGGTCACCATCGACCCGGCCGCGGCCGGTACGCCGATCACCGAGCCCATCGGCACGGCGCCGGTGCTCCTGCGGCTGCATGCCGGTAATTTCCAGTTTGATGCCGCTCACGAGGACGGCAGCGACATCCGCGTCGTCGCGGCGGACAATAAGACGCTGCTCCCGTTCCACATCGAGCGGTACGACGCGTTGATGGGCGAGGCGTTCCTGTGGGTGAAAGTCCCGGACGTGAAGGGCCCGGTCAGCTTCTGGCTCTACTACGGCAATGCCGGCACGAAAGTGGAACGCGTCGGCAATCCCAAGGCCACTTACGACGCCGACACTGCGCTGGTCTATCACTTCACCGAAGCCGGCACGCCGCCGATGGACGCGACCAGCAACGGCAACCTCGCGCAAACCGCCGGCCTCGCTGTCCCCGGCTCCTTCATCGGTGCCGGGATTCGGCTCGATGAAAAGACGGCAGTGACAATCCCGACGTCGGCTTCGCTCGAATGGACCGAAGGCGCGGCGTTCACATTCACCACGTGGTTCAAGCCGACAGCCGCCCCGGCTCGCGCGACGATTCTCAGCCGGACCGAGAAGGATGCCGGCTTCGTCGTGGGCACCGAGAACGGCGTGCCGTACATCGAAGTCACCCGCGGCAACACGCCGCAACGCGCCGCCGCCAGCGCCGCTGTGCCGGTGGGAAGCTGGCATCATCTCGCGGTGGTCGCGGGAGCCGGCAAGATTGCGTTGTATCTCGACGGCGACCAGGCGGCCACGCTCGACGCCACGCTCCCGGCTTTGAACTCTGCGCTGCGGATTGGCGGCGAGGAGTTCCGGGGTGAGTTGGACGAGTTGCAGATGGACAAGGTCGCGCGGCCGGTGGGCTTCCTCAAACTCGCGGCGCTCAGCCAGGGCGACAAGAGCGGGAAGTTGCTGACGGTGGGCACGGATGAGCAGACGTCGAGCTGGTTCAGCGGCGGGTATTTCGGCGTGATCGTGAAGTCGCTGACCGTGGACGGTTGGGTGGTGATCTGCATCTTGGCGGTGATGTCGCTGATCAGTTGGTGGGTGATGGTGAACAAGGGCTCGTATCTCGGCCGGATCGCCAAGGGCAACCACGAATTCATGCACCGGTGGCACGAGGTGTCCGGTGACCTCACGATGCTCGGTCACACCGACGAGGAACACGCCAAGACGCTGGGCGGCCGGATTGACGAGAAGAGCTACCGCAGTATCCGGCAGTCTTCCATCTACCGCATCTACGACATGGGTCTCGGCGAGTTGCGCGACCGGCTGGCGGAGGACGAACGCAAGCGCGCGAACCGGTCGCTCTCCGCGCAGTCCGTGCAGGCCATCCGGGCGGTGCTGGACGGCGCGTTGGTCCGTGAGACGCAGAAGCTGAACAGCAAGTTGGTGTTGTTGACGATTGCGATTTCGGGCGGGCCGTTCTTGGGATTGTTGGGCACGGTCGTGGGCGTGATGATCACGTTTGCGGCGATCGCGCAACAGGGCGAGGTGAACGTGAACGGCATCGCCCCCGGTATTTCCGCGGCATTGCTGGCGACGGTGGCCGGGCTGGCTGTCGCGATCCCGGCGTTGTTCGGCTACAACTACCTGCTCAGCCGCGTCAAGGATGCGACCAGCGACATGCAGGTCTTCATCGACGAGTTCATCACGAAGCTCGCCGAATGCTACAGCGGCACTAACGGCGACAAGCCGCACCGGCCCGCGTTGCCACCCACTGACCCGGACGAAGACAAGCGTCTCCGCGAAGTCCTCACCGCGAACTGACCATGCAAGCCCAATCCGACGGCAAACCTTACGACGACATCAACATCACGCCGATGTTGGACCTGGCGTATGTGTTGTTGGTCATCTTCATCCTCATGTGCACGGCGGCCATCCAGGGGATGAACGTCAACCTCCCGCGCGCCAGCAAGGGCGCCAACCTCGGCAAGCCGAAGACCAAGGCCATCTCCATCAACAGCGAAGGCCGCATCTTTCTCGACACGATCCCGGTCTCGATCCAGGAGCTCGAACAACGGCTCGCCCAGCAGAAATCCATCACGCCGGAGTTCCCGGTGGTCGTCGGCGGCGACGGCGGGGCGCAGTACCAGAAAGTCATGGACGTGCTCGATCTGCTCGGGCGGCTCGGCATTTCCCAAGTGGGTCTCGCCACCAAGTCCCAAGGTAAATAGATGCGTTTCTACGAACAACCTGAACCGAGCTTCTTCCAAAAGTACCGGCTCTTCCTCGTCGGCGGCATCGTCGTCGCCCTCGGGATCGCCGCGCTGCTTGGGCGCCGGTTGTTCAGCCACACCACCCAGTCCCGGTCGGAACAACGCATGATGCTCGTCTCGTTGCCGCCACCGCCACCGCCGCCACCGCCGCCCGTGCAAACGCCGGTCGCCCCGGTCGAGCAGCGCATGATCACGCAGGATCCGGTCAACGAGATGGAATACAAACCGGACGACACGCCCAGCGCCGAAACCCCGGCCAACGACACCGCCGGCCTCGGCACGAGCATCCAAGGCGACGGCGCCGCCGACGGCTTTGGCCTGCGCGCCAACACGCGCGGCGGCACCGGCATCGGTTCCACCGCGACCCGACCGCGCGGCAGCCGGTGGGGTTGGTATGCCGGGCAGGTCCAGAACTCCATTTCGCAGGCGTTGCGGAACAACCAACAGACCAAGTACGCCGAGTACCGCGTCGAGGCCCGCATCTGGGCCGACAAGACCGGCCGCGTCACCCGCGCGCGGCTCGGCCAGTCCACCGGCAACAGCGCGCTCGACAACGCCATCACCAACGAAGTCCTCGCCGGGCTGATCTTGCCAGAACCACCGCCCGACGGAATGCCGATGCCCATCGTGCTCCGGCTTTCCGCGCGGCCACCCAAACTCGCACTTTCCAAATAATCCATCATGACCAAGACCATTTGCTTCCTGTCGCTGCTCGCTGCCACAACCGTTCTGGCTGCCGAACCGGCCAAGTCGCCCAACGTGACCATCAATCTCATCAACCGCCTCGTCCAAAAGGGTGTGCTCTCCGCCGATGACGCGCGCGACTTGATCCAGCAAGCCGAGCAGGACGCCGCCGAGGCGAAAGCCCAAGCCGGCGCCGCACCGGCCACGAAGGACACCGTCAGCGTCCGGTACGTTCCCGAAATCGTCCGGCTCCAGATTCGGGACGAGATCAAGGAAGAGATCATGCAACAGGCGCGGGCCGAGAATTGGGCGGCGCCCAACGCCGTGCCGGGCTGGGTCTCGCGGTTCAACGTCAAGGGCGACATCCGAGTCCGCTACGAGAGCCTGCTTTTCCCCGATGGCAACGACAACAGCGGCGTGTTCCCGAACTTCAACGCCATCAACACCGGCGCGCCGTTCGACACCACCGGCACTTCCTTCTCGCCGCAACGCAACGTCGACCAAGACCGCGACCGGCTCCGGCTCCGCGCGCGCATCGGCGCGGAGATCAATGTCGGCGACGGGTTCACCGCCGGCATGCGACTCGCGACCGGCGACAACAACTCACCGGTCTCTGCGAACCAAAGCCTCGGCGCGGCCAGCTCTTCGGGTGGCGGCAACTTCAGCAAGTACGCCATCTGGCTCGACCGGGGTTTCCTCCAGTATCAACTCGGCGGCACGCCGAAGGAAAATCTCACCATCGCCGCCGGGCGCTTCGACAATCCGTTCTACACCACCTCGGAAGTCGTCTGGGACAGCGATCTCGGGTTTGACGGCTTCGCGGTGCGCGGCAA
>OMJI01000224.1 GCA_900299315.1 Verrucomicrobiota bacterium
AAAACCCTGCGCCCCTCCCTGACCGCGACCATCTGGGCCGTGTTCTTCCTCGCCCTGACGTTTTCGGATTGGCGGCTGGTGCTGATCAGCGCGGACGGCGATCCTTCGCTGCATTGGCGAATCGGGAAGTGGATGCTGGAACACCGGGAGGTCATCCGCACGGAACAATTCTCCCACACCCGGTACGGCGCACCGTTGATCTCGAAGGAATGGTTAAGCGAAATCATCTTCGCCGCAGCCGGCAATGCGCTCGGCTGGAACGGCGCAGTTCTGCTCGGCGCAGCACTCATCGCAACAACGCTCTGGTTGCTCCACCGGCTGTTACTCCGGGAAGGCTGCGACATGCTCTTGGCCACCGGCTTGGTATTGCTGGCGGCATTTTCCATGTCGAATCACTGGCTCGCCCGGCCGCACTTGTTCACGCACCTGCTGACCGTGGCATTTCTCTGGAAACTCCGCGAAGGGAAACAACTGTGGCTCCTACCAGTTCTGATGCTTATCTGGACCAATCTCCACGGGGCCTTCTTCACCGGCTTCGTGATCATCGGTTGCTTTCTCCTGACGGACTGGCGGAATGTGAATCTATGGCTCGCTGCCTTCGCCTGCCTGCAGGTTTCCTTCCTCAACCCAAACGGCTGGAATCTTCACATCCAAGTCCTCCAATTCCTCAAGTCCGGCACCCTCGCCGCCTACGCCAATGAGTTTCGCTCACCCAACTTCCATTCCGGCGGCATGCAGGGATTCCTCCTGCTGCTGCTCGTGTTCCTGCTCACGCTCGCGATCAAGCGTCCCCGGCTCACGCCTACCGACCTGATTCTCACGCTCGTCTGGCTGTTCTTCGCGCTACGCGCGGCGCGCAACATTCCCATCTTCACCATCTGCGTGATTCCCATCCTCGCCCGGCACCTATCCTGCCCGGCCAAACTGAAACCGCTCTCCGACCGGTTCAGCATCCCCAGTCGCACCGGCTGGCTGTTGCCAGTAGCCGCGCTCGTCATCTGGTTCGCGGCGCGTCCGGCGACGGATGTTTTACCGGAGAAATTCCCTGTCAAAGCCCTCGCAAACCTACCGTCTGACTTACCGGGCGAGATGTTCAACGACTACGGCTGGGGCGGCTACCTGATGCTGGCACTGCCAGAGCGGAAAGTCTTCGTCGATGGCCGCAATGATTTCTACGGCGCCGAACTCATCAAGGAGTTCGACGAGGTGGATGACGTGAAACCCGGTTGGGAAACCGTTCTCGACAAGTACCGGGTCGGCTGGACCATCCTACCGGTCAAGCACCCGCTCAACGCCATCCTTGCCCTGACTCCCGGCTGGCAGGAAGCTTACCGGGATGATGTTTCCGTCATATTCACGCGTCATTTGCATTGACCGGCCGCGCTGAAGTTGCTATCAGAGCGCCTACAAGGAGGTAGTACTATGCGTTCGGATGGGGACCCCCGTGGGGGAGATTACGCCACCACTCTGCCCTCGGGTTTCAAGTATCTAATCGGGGCGGCTGCATTCTTCATTGCCGGTTGCTCGGCATTCTTTTCGGTCAGGGGCTTGGGCATGCTGTTTATCGGCTCAGCCACTGCCGTCATGATCATGGCGGCGAGTCTCGAAGTCGGCAAGCTGGTCGCCGCTTCGTTTCTGTACCGGTACTGGCGGGAAATCTCGGGGGCGCTGCGGGCGTACCTGTTGATTGCCGTCATCGTGCTGATTGGGATCACGTCGCTCGGCAACTACGGTTATCTGGCCCGCGCCTATGAGCGGACTCACACCGCCGTGACGTCGTTGGAAAGCCAGATCACCATGCTGGAAAAGGAAAACGCCGACACCCAGCAACAGATCGATGCCGCCCGTGGTCAGCTCAACAAGGCCACCGACAGCGGACGCGAGAACTTTGCCAGCCTGCAAGCCCGGCTCACCACCGCCAACACGTCGCTCGACCAGGCGCTGGCGCGGATTCAGGAGAAACGCAACGCCGCCCAAGCCGCCCGCGACCGGGATTTGCAGGCGGTGACCCAGCAACTCACCGGCCGTAACGAAGCGCTCACCAAGGCGCTCGCCACCGAGGACACAGTGATTGCCGGTCTGAATGACCAACTCGCCGTGCTCGACCGGGCCGTGGACGCCTACACCAAGCAAGGCGGCCCGGGTTTCTTTAAAGCCGACAGCATCAAGAAAGGCCAGGAGCTCCGCGAGAAACAAGCGGCCGAGCGGGACACGTTGAACAACCAGATCGCCCAACACCGCGAACGGCAGGAAAATCTCCGCAGCGAAATCGACAAGAACATCGCCGCCTCCGATCAGGAATCCGCCGCTGTCCGCAAACAGTTCGACACGGCTTGGACCGCGCTCGACACCGAGGAGAAGGACCTCCGGCAGGCTCACCTCACTGCGACCGGCGAACTTGAAAAACAGGTCGCCGCCCTGCAAGCCCTCGGTCAGACCACCACCAGCACGAGCAGCACGGCGATCGACGCGTTGTACCAACGCATCCGCGGCAACAACGACCAGATCCAGCATCTCCGCGAGCAGATCGCCGCGACAGATATCGGTTCCTACCGGTTCGTCGCCCGGGCGTTTGATGCTGAGGCGGATAGCGTCGTGAAATGGCTCACGCTTGCCCTCGTGGTTGTGTTTGATCCGCTGGCCGTCTGCCTCGCGGTAGGATTCAACGTCGCGTTGCTGCGCGACCGGGGAACTCGCCGCTCGCCGTTGATGACACCGGTACCCGAGACGTCCGGCGGCAATGGCGTGAGCCGGTCGCGCCTGACCACCATTGGCGTTAGCATCGTCTTGCTCGCCATCGGGACCGGTGGCGTGGCAGTCGGCGGCTACTACGGGGTCAATGCATTCCGGCAAGCGGTCCAATCCAAGCACGCGGCGCTCGTGCCGGGTAATAGCTTCGCCGTCGTCACCTTGCGCCCCGCGCAGTTGCACAACACCGACTTGCTGACGAGCTACCTCGGCGCCACCAATGGCAAACTACTCACCGATGCACTTGGTGAGTTGCTGAAGAGCGGGTTTGACGCGCAGGCCGACGTGTATGCCTTCGCCAAATTCCCGACCAAGAAATCCAACAGCGACCGGCCGGCGATGGTTGCCGGCTTGGCAGCCCGCATCACGGATCCGGTCGCAGCCGAAGCATCGCTGGCGCGCCTGGCCGACCAGATCAGCGCGGCGTTGCGACCGCAGAACGCGCCCTCATCTGCTCGCGGCCGGGCGATGATTCGGTTCGGACGCGGCCGGTATCTTGATCCCGAGGGCGGCTTCTTCACATTCGGGCTGGTGGATCATTCCGCGGTGCTGCTCGTCGAGTTGGAAGGCGACCCGACGGCACCGGTAGTGGAAAACGAGATGCAAGCGTGTCTCACCACCACTCACAGCGACATCGCGGAGAAGTTGCCGGCGCAGGCCTTGGTTCGCAACGGCGTCGCCAGCGTCTGGCTCGACTCGACACGGTTTTTTGCCGGCTTGCCGAAGAACCCGGCCACCCAGGTTCGCTACCAGCAACTCCAGCGGTACGTGGACTTCAACCTCGTGCTCACGCTCCAGCCCGCAGCGGACAACCAGATGTCACTCTTGGCCGACTACGAATACCGGACCGAGCGCTTCAAGAATCGCCAGCAACCGTCCGCCATCCAGACACTCGCCAGCCTCGGCAGCGCTGAGGGAACCGACCTTGGCGGACAACTACTCGACCGGTGCGCGGACACGTTGGACTTTGACTCGCTGATCGAACGACTCCGCACAGCGTTGAGCGCTCCCGCCGCGCACGGTGCGCCAGAGGTCTTAGTGGAGAAAGCATTCCTCTCCGACCGGGCGGCACAGTTCACGGTGAACGTTCGCCAGATTCCGACTGCCGGCACGGCCATGGCCACGCCATGACAAGCCGCCCGGCAGCGCTGGTGACCGGGCTTTGCCTGCTGCTGGCTTGTGGTTGCCGGACTCCTCCCAAGCCAGCCGCCGCACTTCCGCTACAGGAATCGGAGGCTACCGCAAATGCGTCCCACCATCCCGGTATCGCGCAGTCGCTCGCAATCGAACATCCGCGACCGGAGCCACCCTCCCCTCGGACAGTCGTGGAGGAAAGCACGTCGGATGAAAAACCGGCGGCGCAATCTGCCCCGGAAACCAAGCCGCAACCTGACTCGAAGCCAGTCGTCACGCAGACTGCCAGCTGTTCTTCACCCCCTCCCCCGGCACCACCCGCTGTGCCCCGCGGAATCTCCATTGCTGTGCCGCAGGACCCGGTATCGCCAGCAGCCGGCGGGGTGCGCCCGATTTCGCTCCGCGCTCCGTCGTCGTGGTTTCTGTCGCGGCTGGGGCCGGCTCGCCAAGTACCGGTCCCACCACCGCCACCGGCTGGGCCGATGACCGAGGACAGCCCGGCGAACCCCATTCGCGTTGGCCAGATGCTGAGCCAGACCGAGGCCGACAAGGATTGGCGGCAGTGGCAACTCGACCGGCAGCGCAAAGCAGCCGAACTTCGGGAAGCCGAGCGGGAGAACCTGTTGAAGTCGGTGGAGAATTTTCTGCAGCCCAAGTGAAGCGGCCCGCCAGAGGGCTTGAAAGCCAATTCGCCGCTTGACGGTGTTGGCGTGAGCCTGTAAAAGCGGCGTGAATTTGGAGGAATTGGCGTTCGATTTTCAAGGAGTGGTACAGGGGTTGGGGTTCGATGCTGAATAATTTTCTTAACTACTTTTCTACCGACATCGGCATTGATTTGGGGACGGCAAACACGCTCGTCTTCGTCCGCGATCACGGCATCGTGCTGCGCGAACCAAGTGTCGTGGCCATCCAGTCCGGCACGAACAAAGTGCTGGCCGTCGGCGAGGAGGCCAAACGGATGTTGGGCCGCACCCCCGGTACCATTCAGGCCATCCGGCCGATGAAGGACGGCGTTATCGCCGACTTCGAGATCACCGAGGCGATGCTCCGGTATTTCATCAGCAAGGTAGTCGGCAACCGGCGGTTCCGCATCCGTCCCCGGGTGATCGTCGCCGTGCCGAGCGGCATCACCGAGGTGGAACGCCGGGCGGTGAAGGACAGCGCGACCCACGCGGGCGCGCGCAAAGTGTATTTGATCGAAGAACCGATGGCCGCGGCCATCGGGGTGGGGTTACCCGTGCAGGAACCGGCGGGCAACATGATCGTGGACATCGGCGGCGGCACCACGGAGGTCGCGCTGATCAGCTTGGCGGGCATTGTGTTGAGTCGCAGCGTGCGCGTGGCCGGTGACGAACTGGACGAGGCCATCATCCAGTACATGAAACGCGCCTACAACCTGATGATCGGCGAGCGTATGGCCGAGGACATCAAGTGCAAGATTGGTTCCGCGTATCCGCTCGAGCAGGAATTGACGATGGAAGTCAAGGGCCGCGACCTCGTGGCCGGCCTGCCGAAGACGTTGACCATCACCTCGGAGGAAGTCCGGGAGGCTTTGCAGGAACCGATCTCGACCATCGTCGAGAGTGTCCGCGTCACCCTCGAACGCTGTCCGCCCGAGCTTGCGGCCGACCTCGTCGACCGCGGCATCATGATGGCCGGTGGCGGCGCCTTGATTCGCGGGCTCGACAAGTTGCTCGCCGAGGAGACCGGCCTGCCCGTGCATGTCTCGGAAGACCCGCTCAGCGCGGTCGCAATGGGCACCGGCGTCGTCCTGCAGGAACTCGGCTACCTCGAGATGCTCGCCAAGGACTCGACCTAGTCGGCCCTCGCCTGACCGGTCGCGGTTGAAGACCGCCCCACGAAAAGCTAGCGTTTGAAGCACAAAGACTGGGTCATAATCGGATTGCTGGTGTTGGGCTGGGTGATTTTCTTGGGCCAACCAACGCCCGTGTCCGCCCGGCTCCGCAACTTCCTCACGCGCGTCACCACGCCGCTGGTCAAAGTCGGCGATTGGATTCCCACCGTCCGCTCCCGCCGGCAGCTCGCGCAGCAGAACGACGATTTGCGCACCGAAGTCAACATTCTCCGCCAGCGCGAGCGCACCAACCGCGAGACCGCGCGCGAGAACCGCCGGCTCGAACGCCTGCTCGAAATGAAACGCCGGCTCGGCTTCCCCACCCTCGCAGCCCGGGTCATTGGCCGGGACGCTTCGAACTGGTGGAAGAGCATCCAGATCGACCGGGGCGAACAGGATGGCGTCCGCGAGAACATGGCCGTGGTGAGCGCCGATGGCTTGGTGGGCAAGACCATCGCCGTCAGCCGGGGTGAAGCCCGGGTGTTGTTGCTCCTCGATCCCGATTGCAAGGTGAGCGCGCTGCTTGAAGAGTCGCGCGAGCCCGGTGTGGCGCAGGGCGTCACCGCGCAAACGCGTTGCGAGATGCTCTACGTCAACCGCGCCGCCAAGATCAAACCCGGTGAGGCAGTGCTGACCTCCGGCCTCGGCGGCATTTTTCCCAAGGGCATCCATATCGGCTCTGTCCTCGAAGCCGGGCTCGATCCGCAATCCGGCATGTACCAACGCATCCACTTGGAGCCGGCCGCCGATTTTCGCCGGCTCGAAGAGGTGCTCGTCATCTTGAGGGCGGAATGATGCGCACCTTTTTCGCCATTCTCCTCGTGACCGCGGGCGCGGCGCTGCAAGCCGCGTTGCCGGTGTTTGCCTGGCTCGGAGGAATCCGACCGGAAGTCTTACCGGCGCTCGTGGCGTACTTCGCCTTGTCGCTGAAACGCCCGGCTGCTGTCGTGGCCTTGGCCGCGCTGGCCGGCTTGATGCACGACTCGCTCTCGGCGGCGCCGTTCGGCGTCACCGTGGCGACGTTCGGCGCGGCGGCACAGGTGTTGTGGTGGCTGCGCGACTGGCTGGAGCGCGGCTTGCCGTGGGTGCAGTTGGTGGCCGGGGCGTTTGTCTCGCTGGTGACCGGCATCGTGGCCCTGACGCTGATCGGAGTGACGGCGGTAGCGGTGGTGAAGCTAGTCTGGCTGGCGTTGCTAAACGCGGTAGTGGCCGTGGTGGTTTTCTTCGCCTTGGATTACGGCCGGATGCAGATGGGGTGGGACGCATGATCATCAGCTCCGCCTCCACACAATTCAACCCCCGCTTATTCGCCTTCAACATCATGGTGGCCGGTGGCCTCGTTGTACTGCTGCTGGCGCTGGCCCGGGTGCAAGTCTTCCGCGGCGCGCACTATGACCAGCGCCAAGACGCGCAGTCGTTGCGGCGGATCCGGATTCCATCGACCCGCGGAGAAATTCTCGACCGCAACGGCGTCGTCCTCGCCAACAACCGGCCGAGCTACGACATCGTGATTTATCTCGAACAACTCCCTCACGCCTCGAAGCGTTTCGACGTGGTTCGCGAAGCCGGTACGACGCTGCAAGCGCTGAGCGCGGCGTTGCATCTGCCGGTTACGTTGTCCGACCGGGATGTGCGGATTCATTACGCCAAGCGCCGCCCGATCCCGATGCCGATCTGGCAGGACGTGCCGGTCAGCACGATGGCGGCGTTCGCGGAACGCGCCAGCACCTTGCCGGGCGCGGATTTGATCGTCACGCCGGTCCGCCAATATCCCCAAGGCGCACTCGCCGCCCACGTGCTCGGTTATGTGAACCGCGACCGGACAGCATCCGACGACGAGGCGCTGGAGCAATATTACTATTACGAACCGGACACGGTCGGGAAACAGGGCGTCGAACGCGCGCTCGATGAATTTCTCCGTGGCGCACCGGGCGGGCGCACTATCCGCGTCAGCCCGGGCGGCACGATGGTCGGCGAAGTCGCGGAGAAAGAGGCGGAGCGCGGGAACCAAGTGACGTTGGCGCTGGACGCCCGGTTCCAGCGCATCGCGGAGGAAGCCTTGAACGGCGCACCACTGCCGGCGGGGCATCCGCTCCGCGGCGCGGTGGTGGTAATGGACGTGCAGACCGGTGAGGTGCTCGCGATGGCGAGCGCACCGAGGTTTGACCCGAACGTCTTCAACCCGGGAGCTTCCGCAGCACCGATCCAGGCTTTGTTCGCAGACCCAAACCGACCGATGCTGAGTCGCGCCTACGGCGGTTCGTACGCACCGGGCTCGACGTTCAAACCGATCACTCTACTCGCCGGGCTCGAAGCCGGTACGGCGCACGCGGGCGACCGGGTTGGCTGCGGGGGCGGCTTGCAGATTGGCAACCGGCGATTCGGCTGCTGGAAGCACGAAGGCCACGGCGAACTCGACGGGCTGGCCGCGGTCCGGCAGTCGTGCGACGTGTGGTTCTACCAAAAAGGAATGGCGACCGGCGTGGACAAGATTGAGGACATGGCGCGGATGTTCGGGCTGGGCCGCGCGACCGGCTTCGACATCGGCAGCGAGTACGAAGGGCTCGTCCCCTCGCCCGCGTGGAAACGCCGGGAGCGCAATGAGCGGTGGTGGGACGGCGACACTGCGCAGTTGGCCATCGGCCAGAGCTTTCTGCTGGCGACACCGCTCCAGATGACAGTCGTCGCCGCGACGTTTGCGAATGGCGGCGCGGTCCTGCGGCCGTTCATCGTGAAGCGGATCGCGACAGCAGCCGGGCAGGTTGTCCGGGAGACAAAGCCGGAGGTTCGCGGGCGCGTGCAGGTGAATACCGGTAACTTTGAGACCGTTCGGCGGGCGATGCTCGGAGCGGTCGGCGAATCGGACGGCACGGCGCATCGGGCGAGCGTGCCGGGGTTGAGCGTGGCCGGGAAGACCGGCACGGCGGAGTTTGATTCGTACGAGGGCGGCCAACGCCGGCGGATCAACCGGGCGTGGTTCATCGGGTTCGCGCCTTACGACCGACCGCAGTACGCGGTGACGGTGTTGCTCGAGGACGCGGACAGCGGCGGTCACACCGCGGCACCGGTGGCCGGGAGGATTTTCGCAGGGCTGTTTGGGAAACAGGCCGGTCAGGTGGCCGGCGGGGGTGGCGATTGAAGCATTATATTCAACTGCTCTCCCGGATGAATTGGGTGCTGTTTGGCGCAATGGCATTGATGGCGACGCTGAGCATTTTGTTCATCTACAGCGCGTCGTACCGGGGCCCCGGGGTGCCGATGCCGGACTTCTACAAGATGCAGATGGTGTGGTTCGGCGTGGGTTTAGTGTTGTATTTGGTGTTGGCCTTGGTGGATTATCGCGTCATCTGCCAATGGGCAACGATTTGGTACGTGCTGGCGGTCGGGTCGCTGGTGTTGGTGCTGGTGGTGGGAGCCAAGGTGTATGGGGCGCGCCGCTGGCTGGGAGTGGGCAGTTTGGGGATCCAACCCGTCGAAATCGCGAAGCTGGCCATTATCGTGGCGGTCGCGTATTATCTGTTCCATCGTCCGGCCGAGATGCGGCAACGGTGGTCCACCGTCTGGACGGTGTTGTTGATGGTGGGCATGCCGCAGGCCTTGATCTTTGTGCAACCGGACCTCGGTTCGGTGATGATTTTGTTGGCAGTGACGTTCGCGATGCTGTTTGTCGCGGGCGTGCGGGTAAAGCATCTGGCGTTGGTGGCGCTGCTCGGGATGTGCGTGGCGCCGTTTGGCTGGGTGCATTTGAAGGATTACCAGAAAGACCGGCTGACGGTGTTTCTGAACCCCGAGAAGGATCCGCTGGGCGCGGGCTGGAACTTGAACCAGTCGCTGATCGCGGTGGGATCCGGTGGGGTGACGGGAAAAGGTTATCTGCAGGGAACGCAGAATTTGTTGGGCTATTTGCCTCGGACGGTCGCGCCGAATGATTTTCTGTTCAGCGTGATTGCCGAGGAGGAAGGATTTGTGGGCAGTATTTGTGTGTTGGGGCTGTACGCGGTGATTTTGTTTTGTGGCCTGCACGTGGCGGCGCATGCGCGTGATCGGTTGGGCATGCTGCTGGCGACGGGCATTGTCGCGCTGCTGTTTTTTCATGTCTTCATCAACATCGGCATGACCATCGGCTTGATGCCGGTCAAAGGTCTGCCGTTACCACTACTCAGCTACGGGGGTTCGTTCGTGATGGCCACCATGTCCGCCCTGGGGCTGCTGCAAAACGTCTGGATTCATCGGAGGATTTACTAATCGTGGAAGCCATCAAACAACTCATCCGCAAAGGCGAGGAACTACTTACCGGCCGCAAGCGGAATTCCGTGTTCAAGGAAGTCATCGTCAACGCCGAGGCACTCGAAAATCGCGTCGCCGTGATGGAGGACGGGCAGCTGGAGGAATTCAGCATCGAGCGCACGACGGAGCACCAGATTGTCGCGAGCGTCTTCAAGGGCAAGATCAAGAACCTCGAACCCGGCCTGAAAGCCGCGTTCGTGGACATCGGTTTTGAGAAGAACGCATTCCTGCATTACTGGGACATCATCCCGGAGTCGCTCACTGAGCGCGTCGAACTCGTCGAAGCCGAAGGCGCGCCGGCACCCAAGCCGCAGAAGAAAATCACCCAGGGCGACATTCCGAAGCTCTACCCACCGGGCTCCGAAGTCATCGTCCAGGTCGTCAAGGGTCCCATCGGCACGAAAGGCCCCCGGATCACGACCAACATCAGCATCCCTGGTCGCTTCCTCGTGTTGATGCCGTTCAACCCGTTGCGCGGTATCTCCCGCAAGATTGAAAACGACAAGGAACGCCAGCGTCTCAAAAAGATCATCCAGCGCCTCAAGGTGCCGGAAGGCATGGGCGTCATCATTCGCACCGCCGGCGAGAACCAGTGGAAGCGGTACTTCATCCGGGACCTCGAAATCCTCGTCCAGACTTGGAAGCAGGTCGAGGAGAAGATCAAGACCCAACCCACCCCGAGTTGCGTGTTCCAGGAACCGAACCTCGTCGAGCGCACGGTCCGAGATTTCCTCACCGAGGAAGTCGACCGGATCGTCGTCGATAGCGAAAAACCTTTCGAGCGCGTCCGCGAGATGGTCGGCCAGATCAGCCGCCGCTCGAAGAACAAGGTGAAGCTCTACAACGAGCCGACGCCGATCTTCGTGAAGTTCAACGTCGAGAAGCAGATCGAAAACGCTTTCCGCCGGCAGGTCTGGCTCAAGTCCGGCGGCTATATCTGCATCGATGAAACCGAGGCGCTCGTCGCCATCGACGTCAATACCGGCCGCCACAAGTCCCAGAAGGACCTCGACACGACAATCTTCCAGACCAACATGGAAGCCGCCGAGGAAATCTGCCGGCAGCTCCGCCTCCGCAACATCGGCGGGTTGATCGTCATCGACTTCATCGACATGCGCAACCGCGGCGACCAGATGAAAGTCCTCCAGAAAGTCCGCGACGGCGTGAAACGCGACAAAGCCAAGACCCGCATCCTTCCCATCTCGCAACTCGGCTTGATGGAAATGACCCGGCAGCGCCACAGCGAAAGCATGGCCAGCGCGGTCTATGGGGATTGCCCCTACTGCAAGGGCAAGGGCCTCGTGAAGAGTTCCCTCACCATGTCGGTCGAAATCCAGCGCAAGATCAGCGAGATCCTCCGCAAGCAACGCCAGCAAGGCAAGTCCGACCAGCCCCAGTTGCGGATCTACGTCCACCCCGAGGTCCTCAACCGGCTGCGCTCCGAGGACGAGCAGTTGCTCATCGAGTTGGAAAACAAACTCAGCGGCAAGCTCAGCTTCCGCGCCGATCCGACGTTCCACTTCGAGCAGTTCAAGATCACCGACGTAGCGTCTGGCCAGGAACTCGGGTGAGGACGTTTTGTTTGTGGTTGCTCTTGGCCGCAGTGGCGGGGGCGGAAGACTCCCGGGTCCTCTCCCCCGCCCCGGCCACCTACGACGCCTTCTCCCAGTTTGCCAGCTTCCTCGACGCGATCCTCAAGAACTACTCCAACTCGACCAACCTCACCCTCCACGTCCACACCACCGCCGCGCTTCGCGCCTTCGTGCGCTCGCTCGATCCCGACGCTGAGCTGATCGCGCCGGCGGACAACATCCCCGTCGACGAAACGCACATTGATTTCGGCGCCGTCCTCGCGTTGCGCGAAGGGCAACCGACAATCGTGAGTGTCCGCGACGGCACCACCGCCCAGCTTGCCGGTTTGCTTCCCGGGGAACGACTCGCCGCCATCAATGACGAACCCACCACCGCCGCGCGCCTCAGCGAAATCCAACGCCAACTCACCGGCACTCCCGGCTCGAAGTTTCTGCTGCGCGTCATCGACCCCGCCACCGGCCCGCGCCAGATGCTCATCGAACGCCGCGGCGCCACACCGGCCCGCTCGGCCATCAAGTTCCTCGCCAACGGCATCGGCTACTGCCGGCTCGCCGAGTTCACTCCCACCGCCACCGATCAACTCATCCTCGCCATCGAACGCGCCAAAGCCGAACGCACCCGGCACCTCATCCTCGACCTGCGTAACAACCCCGGTGGCTCGCTCGACGCCGTTATCATCGCGGCTCAACTTTTCCTCCCGGCCCAGACGAAAGTCACCACCCTCGCCTACGCGCGAGCCGACCGGCAGGCTACGTTCGTGACCAGTACCGAGCCGCGCTTCACCGGCTCACTGGCCGTCTTGGTGAACAGCGGCACCGCTGCCGAGGCCGAAGTCTTCGCCGCCGCGCTCCGCGCCGGTAAGCGTGCCCGTGTCATCGGCGAACAAACCGCCGGTCGCGGCCGGCACATCCAACTCTTTCCCCTCCCCGACGGCTCACTCCTCTCCCTGCCGGTGGCCTATTATGAGACGCCCGGCGGCAGGCGGTTCCACGACACCGGCCTGACACCCGACGTCGTTGTCGAAGTTCACCGGGACATCGAACGCAAACTCGCCTCGACCGGCTACGGCCAAAACGCCGAAGCCGACCTCGCTCTGCAACGCGCCTTGGAATTGTTGAAGTAATCACCTAGACTGCGCGGCATGAACGAAGCCCGGGTCACCTCCCTTCTCGAACAAGTCCGCGCCGGCAAGCTCACCCCGGCTGCCGCGACGCGTCGGCTCAAGTCGCTCGCGACGCACGACATCGATTTTGCGAAAGTCGATGGACACCGGTCGCTGCGCAAAGGCTTCCCGGAAGTCATCTATAGCGAAGGCAAGACCCCGGCCCAAGTCGTCGCCATCGCCAAGAAGATTCTCCAGCACAATCACAACCTCCTCGCCACCCGCGCCAACGAGCAGACCTACCGGGCCGTCAAACGCGCCATCCCGCACGCCCGGTACCACGCCGCCGCCCGTACCATTACGGTCACGGTGAAACCGCTGCCCCAACGCCCCGGCACCATCGCCGTCCTCTGCGCCGGCACGACCGATATCCCGGTCGCCGACGAGGCCGCCATCACCGCCGAAATCATGGGCAACCGGGTGAAGAAGTTCTACGACGTCGGCGTCGCCGGCCTCCACCGGCTCCTCGCCATCAACGAGGAACTCCTTACCGCCAACGTCCTCATCGTCTGCGCCGGCATGGAAGGCGCACTCCCGAGCGTTGTCGGCGGACTCGTCGACAAGCCGGTCATCGCCGTCCCCACGAGTGTCGGCTACGGCGCCAGTTTTGGCGGCATCGCCGCCCTGCTCGCGATGTTAAATTCGTGCGCCAGCGGCGTGACAGTGGTCAACATCAACAACGGTTTCGGCGCCGGCTACGCGGCCAGTTTGATCAACAGTCTCCACCACTGCTGTCTGGTTTAAAAGCCTTGGAAACACAGTTGATTTTCGAAGTTCGGCT
>OMJI01000225.1 GCA_900299315.1 Verrucomicrobiota bacterium
CAAGATGGGTATTATCGCCAGCATATACCCAACGAAGTGACTACCGGCATCTCCCAAGAATATGGTGGCGGGCTTGAAGTTGTAGGGCAGGAACCCCAGTAGCGCGCCGGTCAATGCCACCGCCAACAGGCACACGAAATATTGCTGCTGCATCGCAGCCATGAACGCAAACATCCCCGCGCAAACCATCCCTACCCCCGCGCACAATCCATCCATGTTATCGAGGAAGTTCATTGCATTGGTCAGTGTGACAATCCAGAGCACGGTGATGACGAAGTTGATGGCGTGATTGTGGATGAATACCGTGATCCGCATCCCGAAGCTGGCCACCATGCAGGCGATCAGGACTTGCGCGAGGAGCTTGGGCGCAGCTTTCAGGTCATGGGAATCGTCGTAGAGCCCCAGCGCGATCATCAGCGCGCCCCCCGCCAGCAACACGAACAGTTTCTGTCCCACCGAAAACGCACCCTCGATGTAAGGGCGGATGTCTGGAAATTCCACAAACGGCACATCCCACCGGGCCGCCAGTGGCAATACCACCGCGTAATTCACGACCACGTTGGTCGCAAACGCCGCGAACACGGCCACCCCGCCAAGCAACGGCATCGCGCCCTTGTGAATCTTGCGTTCCAGATCTGGTTGATCAACCATCCCCCACCGGTGCGACAACTTCCGCAGGACCGGCGTGAGGATCAGCGCCAGCACGAAGCTCACGTCAAAAATGTAGAAGTAAACCAGGAACCAGTGCATCAAGCCGCCAATCTCCGGTACAAGTCGTCGATCTGCTCCACCATGCGCTCTTCCGTGAATTCGGTCGCCACCATGGCCCGACCGGCAGCGCCCATTCTATGAGCCAGTGCCGGCTCGCGCAACAGTCGAATCACCACCTCCGCCAGCCGCCCCGTGTCCTCGGCTGGCACGAGGAAACCGGTCTGGCCTTCCCGGCAAACCTCCCGGGCTCCATCGACATCAAACGCCACCACCGGCTTCCCGCACGCCAGCGCCTGCGGCAACGTCCGCGGCAACCCTTCCCGCAGCGACAGGTGCATCAGCACGTCCATCAACGCAACGTACCGGGGAATCTCGCGGGGCGGCACCAGCCCGGCAAACACCACCCGGTCGCCCGCGATCTTGGCGAACCGCTCCCGGTAAATCCCGTCGCCGACGAGCAGGAACTTCACATTCGGCACCGCGCGGACGATGGCCGGTAGTGCTTCAAAGAGGTATTCGTGACCCTTCAGCCGGAACAAACGCGCCACTTTGCCGACGACCAGATCGTCCGGCTTGATGCCCAGCTGCCGCCGCAACTCCGGATCCGGTTGCGCTGCCAGAAACGCGCGCATGTCCATGCCGCTGCGGATCGTCGTGTATTGGTTCAGCCGCCCCACCCCAGCCGCCAAGTACTGCTGCGTCATCGCATCTGCCACTGAGACGAAATGCGTCGTCCATTCCGCCGCGAGTTTCTCCGCCCACGTGAAAATCCAGTTACCGACCGGATTTTGATACGCGTAGAAGGAGGGGCCGTGAATGGTGTGGACGATGACCGGGACGCCAGCCTGCCGGGCCGCCCACCGGCCGACAAACCCGGCTTTGCCACTGTGCGTGTGGACGACATCGTACCGGTTCTCGCGAAAGAGCCGGTACAGCGCCCGACCTGCCGGGATATCCGCAAAGGGGTTCGGGGCACGCCGCAATTCTGGTAACACGATGATGGGAACACCGGCCGCCTTGGCTTGTTCGTATAATGACCCTTCCGGCCCCGTCTGTGGGCCGATGACGAGATCCACGTCGTAGCCGCGCCGCTGGAGTCCGATGCACGTGGCCACGGTGTTCTCCTGCGCGCCGCCGACGATCAACCGCGTGATGACGTGGCAGACTTTCATAGCTCGTACACCACCGCCCGGTCGGACCGGTAAATCTCCCGGGCTCGCGTTTGCAGATACCTGCGGAACGCGCCCCAGTCGACGTCCGCCAGGTAGCCATACCCGGCCGACAATCGCTGCAGTTCGGAAAAGTTGATGTACACGTGCGTTACGCCAAGTTTGTCGAGGTCGGGTAGTGCGAGCGGATGTTGATCAAAAGCCGTGCTCCAGAGCGCATGGTGGCGCGCATAGTACACACGCGCCTCGCCGACGTAGAGCACTTTTGCGGAGGCGGGGAGATGTTCATTCATCCAGACCACCGGTTCGTAAACTCCCCGGCCGAGCTGGCGGATGAACTCGGTGCGGCTGGATTCTCCCAAGGCATGCTGGAGAAAGCTCAACTGCGGGGGCGTGGTGGCCGGATCGCGCGCGTCCACGAGCACGGTTGTTCCCATCAACGCCAGCGCCACGGTCACCAACAACACCAGCGCGGACTTGAACCACTTGGACTGTTGTTCCAAGGCGAATCCGCCCACCAACGCCGCCAGTGGGATGGCCGGCATGAGAAACCGCCACGGTCGAAACGTGAGCAGGAACCAACCGGCATAGGCACCGAAAAACAAGCACGCCGCCCACCGCGCGCGATCGGATTGTCTCCAGCAAAACACCACCAACGGCACCGCCAGCAATATCAGCGGCACCGCTCCCGGCTCGGCGAATGAATACTGCCACGCCCGCTCAAACAACTGGTTCCAGCCAAACACGGGATAATGTTTCTGCGCAAACAACGCCGCTTGTTCCGCGCTCCAGTGAGGGCTCTTTAGCCAAAGCGGGTAAACTGGATCACCGGCCAGCAGCGTGTTCTTCACCAACCACGGCACCACCGGCATCGCGATCAACAACCCGTACCGGATCGCCGGCCACAACTTCCGGTCGCGCACCAATATCGCCCCCACCAACGGCAGCGCCACCACCGGGATTGCTGTCCATTTGGTGGCGACCGCGCACCCGGCGGCGAGCGCGGAGAGTGTGTCCCATTTCAGGAGCAGTCCGCCGAACGCCAACGTTGCAAAGAACGTAGTCGCGAGATCGATCCGGGCGGTCTGGCTGAGGTCTTGCACGTACGGCAGGCAATAGAACAACACCGCTGCAGTCAGTCCCACCCGGCGCGACCAGAGCCGCGCGCCCAGCGCAATGATGCTCGCCGCCGTCATCACACCGAACAGCCAGTG
>OMJI01000226.1 GCA_900299315.1 Verrucomicrobiota bacterium
GCCGGTTCCAGTGCCGGTACGGGACCGATATCCGGCAACTTACCCGCCGTCAGCGCTGCGACCACGGCCGGGTCAGAAGCGATACCGGCATTGACGGGACTAAGTTCTCCTCCAGCCTGCAGCAGATCGATGGTGTTGCGCTGGAGCGCGCCCCGCAGTCGTTTCGCCTGGAAGAACGCCCACTGGTCACCGGCCTTGGATTGCTGCTGAGCGGCGAGTGAACGCGAGTATTGAGCACGCGTCATCTCGCTGGAGGACAAGCCGGCCAACATGGTGGCAACAACGGCCATGACGACCGGGGTGGCCGTGAAGATGCGCCCCCAGATGGTTTGCGGAACCTCAGCTTTGAGTTGGTCGGGGATCTCGACTTTCATGCCGGGATAGTTCCACTTCCCAGCGTGACGGTCGAGTACAGAAATTACCGGCCCAAGACCCGGTTGATCGTCTCGACAGCCTCGACAACGCGCAGCGGTTTGTGGATGTAACCGTCGAGCGGAAGCTGGTTCATCAAGACCCGGATCCGCAAGTCGTCCACCCCGGAGCAGAGCAACACTTTCACATCCGGGTTGAGCTTGCGAAGGTGTGCGAGCGCCACGGCGCCATTCAACCCCGGCAGGTGATAGTCCAGCAGCACGACCGGGATGCTCTGGCGTTGACGCGTGTAGAGCTCGAGCGCCTTGGCCGGCTGACCGCAGCTGATGACTTCAAAGCCGTGTTTCCGAAGTGTCCCGCGAACCACCGTGCAGAAGGTCTCATCATCATCGATCAAGAACACCTTAGTGGTGGCGACGGGCGCGGCTACCGGAATCTCAACGTCCTCGCGAAGCTGAATCATGTCACGTTGCGATTTAGCAACGAAGGTGCCACCTACGAACGGGCGCGAAAGAAGTCGATCGTCGTTGCCAATCCATCTGCCAGATTGCCAACAGGTTGAAACCCGGTCGCGCGCAGCTTGTCCACCGCCGCCAGCGAGTGCTTCACATCCCCGGGCCGCTCGGGGGCGTATTGGATTTGAGAACGCGAGCCGGTCAGGCGGACAATTTCACGCGCGAGGTCGTTGATGGTGATGCGCCGGCCGTAGGCGACATTGAACACGCCGGTGGCGCTGCTCTGCGTGGCCATGAACGCGTTCGCGGCGACGATGTCTTTCACGTAGATGAAATCCCGCGTCTGCTCACCGTCGCCGAAGATTCTGATCGGCTCGTTCTTCAACGCCCGATCGATGAAGATCGGCACTGCTGCGGCGTATTGGCTCTTCGGGTCCTGCCGGGGGCCAAAGACATTGAAGTACCGCAGACACGCCGTCGGCAGCCAGCCTTCCCGGGCAAACATCCCGCAGTAGTACTCGCCGTCGAGCTTCGTAACCGCATACGGACTCTTCGGCTCCGGGAACATCGTCTCCACTTTCGGCACGACCGGGTTGTCGCCGTAAATCGCCGCCGAGGTGCTGAAGACGAGCTTCTTTACCTTCGCCTTCGCCGCCTCTTCCAGGACAATGAGCGTGCCGGTGGTGTTCAGCTCATTGCACTCCACCGGCTTCTGCATCGACTCCGGCACGCTAATCATCGCCGCCAGATGAAACACGTAGTCCACATCTGTAACCGCCTGCCGGACCAAATCCCGGTCGAGAATCGAGCCCCGCACGAACTCGTGTTTCAAGCCGGTCAGATTGTGCAGAAACCCCGACCGCAGATTATCCAGCACCCGCACCTCGGCCCGACCGTGGAAGTGCTCCACGATATGACTCCCAATGAACCCCGCGCCGCCGGTAACGAGTATCCGCATCGTGCGCGAGTTGCTACCCGGCACGACGCACCCCGTCAACACCAAAAGGCTTGCGCGCCCGGGAGCGCACTTCTACAGTGACTGACGGCGCGTTCATGAAACATTCGGACTTTGTTCACCTGCATTTGCATACCGAGTACAGCCTGCTGGACGGGGCGTGCCGGGTTTCGGATGTGGTGGCGAAGGCGCAGGCTTCCAAGATGCCGGCGATTGCGCTCACCGATCACGGTAGCATGTACGGGGCGGTCGAGTTCTTCAAGGAAGCCAAGGGTGCCGGGCTGAAGCCGATCATCGGTTGCGAGACGTACATCGCACCGGGCTCGCGACTAGAGAAGAAGGCGTCGAACGCGCGCGAGGCGGCGTACCACCTGATTTTGCTGGCGAAGGACGAGACCGGGTACAAGAACCTCGTGAAGCTTGTCTCGGAGGCGCATCTCCACGGTTTCTACTACAAGCCGCGCATCGACAAGGAAGTACTCGCGAAGTATTCCAAGGGCTTGATCGGGTTCACCTCCTGCCTGAAGGGCGAGGTGCCGAACAAGTTGCTGGATGACCAGATCAAGGAAGCCCGGGCGGCGCTGGATGATTACCGGCAGATTTTTGATCCCGGTGACTTCTACGTCGAACTCCAGGACCACGGGCTCGAGGCACAGAAGAAGGTCAACCGGTCCCTCTTGCAGTGGGCGAAGGAATTCAAACTGCCGCTCGTCGCCACGAACGATGTGCATTACACGGAGCACGATCACTGGGAAGCGCACGACGTGTTGATCTGCCTGCAGACGCAGTCGGTGTTGGCCGACGAAAAGCGGATGCGCTACAACGCCGACCAGTTCTACTTCAAGACTTCCGAGGAGATGCACGAGTTGTGGAAGGACCACCCGGAGGCGTTGAAGAACACGCTCGCCATCGCCGAGAAATGCAGTTTCATGCTGGATACCAGCGGCAAGCTGAAGTTCCCGATCTACGAGGCGCCGCCACCGTTCACGCGCGAAGGCTATCTGCGACACCTCGTTGAACAGGGTTTGCGCGACCGGTACGATGTGGAACTCAAGAAGCCGAAGGACGACCGGGAGAAAGGTCTCGTCGCGCGTGTTGAGCACGAGTTGCACGTCATCGAGAAACAGGGGTTCACCAGTTACTTCCTCATCGTCTGGGACTTCGTGAACTTTGCCAAGAGCCACAGCATCCCGGTCGGTCCCGGCCGCGGCAGCGCCGCCGGCAGTCTGGTCGCGTATCTGTTGAAGATCACGGACATCGATCCGCTGAAGTACGGGTTGTTCTTCGAGCGCTTCTTGAATCCCGAGCGCGTGTCCCCACCGGACATCGACATGGATTTCTGCTACAACCGCCGCCCGGAAGTCATCGAGTA
>OMJI01000227.1 GCA_900299315.1 Verrucomicrobiota bacterium
GGCCGGCTCAAGTTCCGGCACAGCTTCGCCCAGAACGTTCTCGAACACTCAGTGGAAGTGGCGCGGTTGATGGCGACAATCGCTGCGGAACTCAACTTGAACGTCGAGGTCGCCAAGCGGGTGGGATTGTTCCACGACATCGGCAAGGCACTCGACCACGAGGTGGAAGGCTCGCACGCGCTGATTGGCGCGCAGTTGCTCAAGCGCCACGGCGAGATTGAATCAGTCTATCAGGGGGTCGCCTCGCATCACCACGAGGTGGAGCCGTTGACGATTTACGGTGTTTTGGCCGGTGCCTGTGACGCCATCAGCGCGTCCCGGCCAGGAGCGCGGAGTGAGAGCATGGAGATCTACCTGCAACGATTGGAGAAGTTGGAAGCGATCGCCAATGCGTTCCCGGGTGTCGAGCGCAGCTACGCGTTGCAGGCTGGGCGCGAGGTCCGCATCATCGTCGAGCCGACCACGGTGAGCGATGCCGATGCCGGCAACCTGGCGCGGGAGATCCGCAAGAAGATCGAGTCCGAGATGCAGTATCCCGGCCAGATCAAGGTGACGGTGGTCCGCGAAACGCGGGCGGTGGAGTTTGCGAAATGAGAATCCTATTTGTCGGTGATGTGGTGGGGAAACCCGGGCGGCAGGCGGTGGCGGCGGTTGTGCCGCGGCTGCGCCGGGAGCGCGAGATCGACTTGGTCATCGCCAACGGGGAAAACAGCGCGCACGGAGCGGGGATGACCTCGGCGACGGTGACGGAGTTGTTCAGTGCCGGCATTGACGTGCTGACATCCGGCGATCATGTCTGGGATCAGAAGGGGTTTGAGCAGGAGATTGACCGGCACGAACGCGTCCTGCGGCCATTGAACTTCCCGGCCGGGACCCCGGGGCGCGGCTCGGTGGTCGTGACAGTGGGCGACCGGTTTGCGGTCGGCGTCATCAATGCGATGGGCCGCGTCTTCATGAATCCGAATTGCGACTGTCCGTTCCGTTCCGTGGAGGCGGAAGTCGTGAAGCTGCGGCGGCAGACGAGCGTCATCTTCGTCGATTTTCATGCGGAAGCGACGAGTGAGAAGATCGCGTTGGCCCGGTATCTGGATGGCAAGGTGAGCATGGTGGTCGGCACCCACACGCACGTCCAGACCGCCGACGAGCAGGTTTTCCCGAACGGGACCGCCTTTCTCAGCGATGCCGGGATGTGTGGCCCGCACGAGTCAGTGTTGGGGCGCGAAATCCCGGCGGTGATCCGCCGCTTCACTTCCCAGCTGCCGCAGAAGATGGAAGTGGCCACCGGGGATGTGCAATTGTGCGGGGCGCTTTTGGAGGTTGACGAGCTTTCGGGAAAAGCGCGAAAAGTTGAGCGAGTACGGATTCCGGTGAATAGTTAATTGTGATCCTCCGAGCCAAACACGTGGTGCCGGTCGCGACGCCGCCCATCGAGGACGGCGCGGTGGCGGTGCGTGGCGAACAGATCGTGGCGGTCGGCCGTTCGTCCGAAGTGCCGGTGGAGGCTGGCGAGGAGGTCCGGGATCTCGGGGACGCCGTGCTCGCCCCCGGCTTAATCAACGCACACTGTCATCTCGACTATACCTGCCTGCGTGGTGAACTCGACTGGCACGGTTCGTTTGTCGAGTGGTTGCTGAAGATCGTTGCGGCGAAGAAACTCCATTCCGAGGACAACTATGCCCAGGCCATCGCGCGGGGAGCGGAGGAGTTGGTGGATTACGGCGCGACGACGGTGGTGAACGTGGCCGCTTTTCCCCGCGTGTTCGACCTAGTGCCGGGGCTGCCGCTGCGGACGATTTGGTGTTTTGAACTGATCGACCTGTTCCAGCAAGCGAGTCCCGAGGAAATGGTCCGCAAGCTGGAGGGCTTCATCGACGCCCGGCCGCAACTGGCGGGCCGGTACGGCTTTTCACCGCACGCGCCCTACACCGCCAGCGGTGGCTTGTATATGCTGTCGGCTCGGGCCGCGGCTGCACGCGGCGTCTTGGTGACGACGCACGTCGGTGAGACGCAGGACGAGGATGACATGTTTCGCCGCGGCAGCGGGCCGATGTACGATTATTTTACGCGCGCCGGTCGGAACATGGCAGACTGCAAGCAGCTCGGGCCGGTGCAGATGTTGGCGGAGTGGGGTGTCTTGGGGACCAACTGCCTCGCCGTCCACGCGAATTCCCTGACGCCGCACGACATGAAACTCATCCAGAAGACCGGCACGCACGTCGTGCATTGTCCCAAGAGCCACCGGTACTTCAACCGGGGCGTCCCGATCCTCAGCGCGCTGTGGGAATTGGGCGTGAACATCTGCCTGGGCACCGACAGTCTGGCGAGCAACAATTCGCTCAACATGTTTGCGGAGATGCAGGCCTTGGCCCACGTGTACCCGCGGTTGCCGGCTGACCAGATTCTGGAGATGGCCACGCGTAACGGCGCCGCCGCACTGGGCCTGGCGGGGAAACTGGGCGAGATCACGCCGGGCGCCCTGGCGGATTTGATCGCCGTGCCGACCGGCGATGTGGTTGATCCGTATGAAGCGGTAGTGTATGCGGAGAAATCGGTCCTGTTCGCCATGGTTGGCGGAAAGGTGGTGCGAGGATGAAAAGATGGGTGTGGCTTTTAGCTGTGATGATGTGCTCCGGTATGGCGTGGGCCGCAGCGCCTTCGCAAGAGGAGCAGGAGCGGATGTTCATGGAAGCTGTCTTGCTCAAGCAGCGGGGACTCTACGCCGAGGCCGAGGTGCGTTTGAAGAAGTTGGTCGAACTGCAACCGGATCAGGTCACCATCAAGGAGATGCTTCAAGACGTGCAACGCAAACTCGCCTCGGAACGCGGCGCGCCGGCGAACTCGCTGAAGCGGAAGTTGGAGGAGTTGACGTTGCCGGAAGTCAACGTCCGCGATGCCCTCGCCAGTGACGTGGTGAATTATCTGCGCGATGAAAGCCGTCGCATCGACCCCGCCAAGGAAGGCGTGAATATCGTCTGGCAGGTGCCGGCCGAAACGCCGGTGAAGAAAGTTTCCCTCACGCTGCGTAAGGTTCCGCTCGGCGAGGTGCTGCGCTACGTAGCGCAGGCGGCCGGCTTGCGGATGCGCGTCGAACCGTATGCGGTCGTCGTGACCGCCCCTGAACCGACTGTGAAAGCCCCGGATGTCCCGCCCACTGAATGACCAGTTAAACGCGGAACTGGACCAGTTACGCTCGGCGGGACTCTACCGCAGCTGCCGGGACTTGGATTCGGCGCAAGGGGCGCGCGTCGTCATCGAGGGCCGCGAATTCCTCAACTTCTCCAGCAACGATTACCTCGGTCTCGCCAACGATCCGGTCGTCAACCAGGCCGCGCGCGAAGCGCTGACCCGGTACGGCACGGGGGCCGGTGCCTCGCGTTTGGTTTGCGGCAACCTCGCACCGTACCGGGAATTGGAAGAGCGACTGGCCCAGTTCAAGGCCAAGGAGGCCGCTCTCGTATTCGGCAGCGGTTACGCGGCGAACGTCGGGACAATCGGCGCGCTGGTCGGCAAAGGCGACACGCTCATCCTCGATAAACTCGACCACGCGAGCATCATCGATGGCGCGCGCCAGAGCGGGGCGACGGTGCGCGTGTATCCGCACAAGAACTTGAAGAAACTCGCCAGCTTGTTGGAAGGGGCTACCGGCCGCGTGCTGATCGTGACGGAGACGGTCTTCTCGATGGATGGCGACCTCGCGCCTCTGAAAGAGATCGTTGAACTGAAAGATAAGCACGGTGCGTGGTTGATGATTGACGAAGCGCACGCGACCGGTTTGTACGGACATTACCGGCGTGGTTTGGCCGAGCCGCTCGGTTTGGAGGACCGGATCGACATCACGGTCGGCACGCTCAGCAAGGCGTTGGGTTGTGCCGGTGGGTTTGTCGTCGGCTCGCGGACGTTGATCGATTACCTCCGCAACCGGGCCCGAAGCCTGATTTACTCCACGGCGTTGCCGCCATCGATTGTCGCGGCTGCCGGTGCGGCTGTGGATTTCGTGATGAATGATGCCGGCCATGAGCGTCGGGATCGACTCTGGCGCAATGTCAGTGAACTCAAACACGGATTGGCGAAACTCGGCATCCAGAACGAATCTCGCAGCCCGATCATCCCGGTCGTCATCGGCGACGAGCAAGCCGCCATGGACTTGTCGGCGAAACTTTACGAGCGCGGAGTGTTTGTGCCCGCCATCCGGTACCCTACAGTACCGAAAGGCAAAGCGCGTTTGCGAGTGACGGTGACAGCGGCGCATACCAGTGAGGATATCGAGAAGTTTCTGCATGAATTCGCTTCCTGAACTTGATCACCGGTACCTGTGGCATCCTTTCACCCAGATGCAGGAGTGGATGGGGGAGGAGCCGGTCATCATTGAATCCGGGCTTGGCGCGGTGTTACGCGATGTGAATGGCCGGGAGTACATCGACGCCAACTCTTCGATCTGGACGAACCTGCACGGTCACCGGCATCCCCGCATTACGGCCGCCATCAAGGAACAACTCGACCGGATTGCTCACTCCTCTTTCCTTGGTCTGTCCAACGTACCGGCCATCCAACTTGCAGAGAAGCTAGCCACGCTTACCGGGTTGCCGCGCGTGTTTTACTCGGATGACGGGTCGACGGCGATGGAAGCGGGGATCAAGATGGCGCTGCAGTACTGGCGCGGGAAGCGGACGAAGTTCGTCGGCTTTACCGGGGCGTACCACGGCGACACGATTGGCGCGGTGAGCGTCGGCGGGATCGATTTGTTTCACAAGACGTTTCGGCCGCTGACGTTCGATGTGATCCGGGCCGGGAGTGTGGCGGACTTGCCGGCGGGCGATGATGTGGCGGCAGTGGTGATTGAGCCTTTGATTCAGGGCGCGGCCGGTCTGAAGCTTTGGCCGGCGGGGATGCTCCGCGAACTCCGGCAATGGTGCGACCGGACGGGTGCGCTACTGATTCTGGACGAAGTGCTGACCGGGTTTGGTCGGACCGGCAAGATGTTCGCTTGTGAGCACGAAGGCGTCCGACCGGATATCATGGCGGTCGCGAAGGGGTTGACCGGCGGCTATCTGCCGTTGGCGGCGACATTGACGACGGAAAAAATCTTTGAGGCATTTCTCGGCGAGTACCGGGAGTTCAAGACGTTCTTCCACGGACACAGCTATACCGGTAACCAATTGGGCTGCGCGGCGGCGTTGGCGAGCTTGCGGGTTTTCGAAGAGGAAAAGGTTCTGCAGAAGCTACCGGTGCTAAGTCAGCAGTTGGCGGCAGGGTTGAAAACACTGTCAGTCGAAACCCGGCAGTGCGGTTGTATCGCTGCAGTCGAGATCGGGCCATATCCCCTCGAAGACAAGATGGGTTTCCGGGTTTGTGAGGAGATGCGGAAGCGCGGCGTGCTGACACGGCCAATCGGAAACGTGATCGTGATCATGCCGCCGTATTGCGTGACGGCCGCACAGGTAGGCGCCATTTTCGCCGCGTTGCGGGACGCGCTCTTGACCGTCACTGCATCGTCCCACATGATGCCGCGATGATGCGGGTCACATTTTTGGGGACCGGAACGAGTCACGGCGTGCCGATGATGACGTGCGGCTGCGCGGTGTGCCGTTCGACTGACCCGCGCAACAAACGGCTGCGGCCCTCTGTCTTGCTTGAAACGGAGACGACCACCGTCCTGCTCGATGCGACGCCGGACTTGCGGACACAGGCGTTGCGCGTCGGCTTGCGCAAGGTGGATGCGGTCGTGCTCACGCACACGCATGCCGACCATGTGCTGGGGCTCGACGATTTGCGGGTCTTCACGCAGGCGACCGGCAGGCCGATGCCGATCTATGGTTCCCGGCAGACGCTGGCGGATGTGCAGCGGATTTTTGCGTACGCCTGCACCGACAAACCGAAATGGGCGAGCTTGCCGAGCTTTGCGCTGCGGGAGATCGAGCCGGTCGTGGAATTTGAAATCGGGGACTTGAAGTTCCTGCCAGTCGACTTGCCTCATGGGTGGATGAGCGTGTTGGGATTCGTGGTGAATGGGAAGTTTGCGTACCTCACCGATTGCAACGCGGTGCCACCGGCGGTTGTCCAACAATTGCGCGGCGTACCGGCCTTGGCGCTGGATGGTTTGCGCTACCGGGAACACCCGACGCACCTGACCATCTCGCAGGCCGTCGCGGTGGCCGAGGAGATACGGGCCGGGCGGACGTACCTGACGCATTTGTGCCACGAAGTGGATCACGCGGAGGCCGAGGCGAAGTTACCGGAGAAAGTGCGGATTGCTTATGACGGTCTGCAAATTGATTTGTAGCTTGTTGCTGTTCGTCGGTGCGGCGCTGGCGAACGACCGGGTGGCGATTGTCTTCAACGACCAGGAGCCGGATAGCAAGCCGCTCGCGGAATTCTACGCGGCGAAGCGTGACATTCCGACGAACCAGATTTACCGGCTCAGCCTGCGGCCCGTGGAGACGATCACCCGTCGGGAGTTCAACGATGGCATTCTCGCCCCGTTGAAGCAGCTCCTGCCGTCGCGGATTCATTTCGTCGTGCTGATCTACGGCGTACCGCTGCGCATCGATAATGACCCCACCCTGATCGAGCCGGGAGTGTCCGAGCGGACGCCGAAGCAATTCCAGATGAACCACGCATCCGTGGAGAGCGAACTGGCAGCCCAGTTGCGTCAGAACGTGCCGGCTACCGGCGCGGTGCCTAATCCGTTCTACGGACTGCGCGGCGCGTTTGGCGAGACGACCCTGCCGGGGAGGATCGTGTTGGTCGGCCGGCTCGATGGGCCTGACCCGGCGACTGTGCGGCGGATGGTGGAAGACGCGTTGCGGGTGGAACGGTTCGGTTTGCAGGGCCGAGCGTACTTCGACATTCAGAGCACCACGGACGCCGGGTACAAGCAGGGCGATGACTGGATTCGTGACGCTTACAGTGCGTTCCGGGAGGTGGGTTTTGAGTGTGAACTCGATGACCGACCGGCCACGTTCGGGGCGGAGGATCCGGTGACGGATGTGGTGATCTATGCCGGTTGGTACACGACGCACGCGAACGGCCCATTCGTGCGGCAGGACTTCCGGTTCAAGCCCGGTGCGATTGCCTATCACATTCACTCTGCGAGCGGGGCGAGTGTCCGCTCGAAGACGCTGTACTGGGTCGGGCCGCTGCTCGCCAAGGGCGCCGCGGCAACGATGGGGAACGTGTTCGAGCCGTACCTCGGCCTGACGCCTCACGTGGGGGAGTTCTACCGGCGTTTGCTCGCCGGTAGCGTGTTCCTCGAGGCAGCGTATGCGAGCGTGCCGGTGTTGAGCTGGCAGACGACGTTTGTAGGCGATCCGCTGTACCGGCCGTTCTCGTTGCCGATTGACGACCAGATCGCTCGATTGGCGGCGGAGAAAGATCCGGACTTGCAATGGGCGTACGTGCGGAAGGTGAACATGCTGTTGTCGGTCGGTGAGAAAGCGGCCGCGGAGAATCTTTGCCGGTCACAAGCGGAGGCGTTGCGGAGCCCGGTCTTGTGGGAGCGGCTCGGGGGCTTTGCGCAAGCCGAACGCCGCGGCGAGTCGGCGCTAAAGGCGTATCAGGCCGCGCTGGATCGTCTGCCCGAAGGGATGGCTTGGGTGTGCGTGGCGCGGAAGTTGGCGCGTTGTTACGAGGTGGGCTCCGAGACGAGCAAGGCGCAGGTGCTGCGCGAGCGGGTTGATGCTATTTTGAAGGGGCCGGCGGGAAAGATGTGATGACAGGCAGGGTGGGGTGTGTTACACAAACCTGTCTTCGTTTCACCCCCGTCGACAGCAGAAAATATGTACCCGATTGTCGAGAGGCGTGAACTGGGAAAGCACGTGGTGCTGCTGCGCATCCGCGCACCCCGGATCGCGCGCAAACAGAAGGCCGGTCAGTTCGTGATTGTGCGCGTGCACGACCACGGGGAGCGCATCCCGTTGACGATTGCCGGCTCGGATGCCGATACCATCACGTTGGTCATTCAGGCCATCGGCAAAACCACCAAGTTGCTCTGTGCCCTGTCGACCGGGGATACCATTCTCGATGTGGTCGGACCCTTGGGCAAACCTTCGGAGGTGCACCGGTACGGCACGGTCGTGGTCATCGGCGGCGGTGTGGGAACTGCCATCGCGTACCCCACGGCGCGCGCGATGAAGGAAGCCGGTAACGAGGTCATCTCCATCATCGGCGGCCGCTCCCGGGAACTTGTGATCTTGGAAGACGAGGTCCGGGCGGTGAGTAATGAACTGATTGTCACCACCGATGACGGCAGTCACGGTCGCCGCGGTCTTGTGACGAATGCCTTGCAGGAGATGATTGATGCCGGGCGTAAGATTGATCTCGTGCTGGCCATCGGCCCCATCCCGATGATGAAGGCTGTGGCGGAGACCACCCGGCCGCATGGCATCAAGACGGTCGTCAGCCTCAACCCCATCATGGTGGACGGTACCGGCATGTGCGGCGGATGCCGCGTGTTGGTCAACGGCAAGAGCCAGTTTGCCTGCGTGGACGGTCCCGAGTTCGACGCGCATCAGGTCGATTTCGGCGTCCTCGTCCAGCGCAACGCGATGTACCATCACACCGAGAAGGAAGCGCTGCGCGCCTTCGACCACGATCCCGTCCCGGACTTGGCGCGCGCCGGTCACGTTTGTCGTCTCACGGAACAATATCCCGAAGCAGGTTCCCGTTGAATCCTCTCAAACCCAAAGACCGGCTCAAGATCGAGCGCCAACACATGCCGGAACAACCGGCCCATGAGCGCAACCAGAACTTCCTCGAGGTCAACCTCGGCCTCGGGACGGAAATCGCCAAGCAGGAGGCGCTGCGTTGCCTCGAATGCGCCAGCCCGGCTTGTGTGGAAGGGTGCCCGGTCGGTGTGCAGGTGAAAGAATTTGTGTCGTTGATCCTGCAGAACCGTTACGCCGAGGCCGCGGCGAAGATCCGCGAGGACAACGTCCTGCCCGCCGTGACCGGCCGCGTCTGCCCGCAGGAAGACCAGTGCGAAGGCGCGTGTGTGATGGGCAAGAAGTTCAGCCCGCTCGCCATCGGTTATCTCGAACGGTTTGTGGCCGACTACGAACAGCAGACCGGCACCGTGAATCTCCCGCAAAACGCCTCGCCCACCGGCAAGCGCGTTGCCATCGTCGGCAGCGGGCCGGCGGGTTTGAGCGCTGCCGGTGACCTTGTGCAGAAGGGACACGCCGTCACCGTGTTCGAGGCGCTTCACGAAATCGGCGGCGTTCTAATCTACGGCATCCCGGAGTTTCGTCTGCCGAAGGACATCGTCCGCCGCGAGGTGGACAACCTGCGGAAGATGGGCGTCGAGTTTCAGACCAACGTCGTCATCGGGCAGACCGTGACGGTGGATGAGTTGTTCCACGAGGAAGGCTACCATGCCGTCCTCGTGGCGACCGGTGCCGGCCTGCCGCAGTTCCTCAACATCCCCGGTGAACATCTCTGCGGCGTTTACTCAGCCAATGAATTCCTGACCCGGGTGAACTTGATGAAAGCCTACAAGTTCCCGGAATACGACGAGCCCGTGTACGATTGCCGGGGTAAGAACGTCGCCGTTGTTGGTGGTGGCAACACCGCGATGGATTCCATCCGTAGTGCGTTGCGTCTCGGGGCGGCGAACGCGTTCCTTGTTTATCGGCGCAGCGAAGCCGAGATGCCGGCGCGCAAAGAAGAGATCAAGCACGCGAAGGAAGAGGGCGTGCAATTCCTCACGCTCACCAACCCGGTCGCGTTCAACGGCGATGAGAAGGGCTGGCTGAAATCCGCGCGCTGCCGGAAGATGGAACTCGGCCCGGCCGATGAGAGCGGGCGGCGTCGGCCGGTACCGATTGCGGGTTCGGACTACGATCTTCCGCTCGACATGGTCATCATCGCTGTGGGAACGAGTGGCAATCCGCTCGTGCAATCCACCACACCGGACCTGAAGACGCGCCCCGGTAGCTACATCGAAGCTGACCCGGCGACCTTGAAGACTTCCAAGCGGGGAGTGTTTGCCGCCGGTGACATCGTTACCGGCGGCGCCACCGTGATCCTAGCGATGGGTGCCGGCCGCAAAGCCGCCAAGGCAATCAACGAGTACCTGACAACCGGCGTCTGGTGACGTCGGCTATTTCTTCTCGAACGCCGCGTCGAAGGCGCGGGCGCTCGGCTTGAAGTCCACGCGTTTCACGAAGGCGCAGGCTTCGGTGGCGCCGTGTTCGCGGTCCATGCGGCTATCTTCCCATTCGACGCTGAGCGGGCCTTGGTAGCCGACGTCGTTGAGCGCGACGATGATGTCCTCGAACTTGATGTCGCCGTGGCCGAGGCTGCGGAAGTCCCAATACCGGCGCGCGTCGCCGAAGCTGACGTGACCGCCGAACACGCCGACCGTGCCGTCGCCGTGGCCCCACCAGACGTCTTTCATGTGGACGTGGAAAATCCGGTCGCCGAAGGTGCGGATGAATTTCACGTAGTCCACGCCCTGATAGCCGAGGTGCGACGGGTCGTAGTTGAAGCCGAAACGCTTGTGGTTCTTCACCGCCTTGAGTGCTTGCTGGGCGGAGGCGATGTCGAACGCGATTTCGGTGGGATGGACTTCGAGGCCGAAGTTGACGTTCAAAGCATCAAACGCTTTCAAGATTGGACGGAATCGTTTCGCGAAATCATCGAAGCCCTTCTGCCAGTATTCCGCGCTTGTCGGCGGGAATGCATAAATCGAATGCCAAATGGACGAGCCGGTGAAGCCGTTGACGACCGCGGTCGCGCCTTTCTTGCCACCGAGACTGACCGGCTTGGCGTCGAGGAAGTTCCGGGCGGCTTGCGCGGTCTTCATCATCTTCTCGGCTGCGCGCTTGCGGACGCCTTCGGGCTCGCCATCGCCCCAGACATCGGGCGGGAGAATGGCTTGGTGCCGGGCGTCGATGTTGTCACAGATGGCCTGGCCGACGAGGTGGCTGGAGATGGCAAACGCGGTCAGCCCGTTGTCGCCGAGAATCTCCCAGCGCTTCTTGCAGTAGCTCTTGTCTGCGACGGCTTGGTCGACGTCGAAATGATCGCCCCAACAGGCGAGTTCGATGCCGTCATAGCCGAAGCTCTTCGCCTTGGCGCACATTTCGTCGAACGTGAGATCGGCCCACTGGCCGGTAAAGAGAGTGACAGGTCTGCCCATGATGAAATCCTCCGTGGAGTTGGTTGCTGGGAGGGTGATAGACAAGCCGGCAATCTGTTGCAAGTCGAAACGGATTGCCGGGAACGCCACGGTCTGTCACACTGCTCCCAAGGTTCAGGTGAATCAGCTCCTGAAACTGTCGATGGCGGTTCTGCTATTGACCAGCGCGTGCCGGCCAACCCAACCGCCGTTTCAGTCGGTACCGCTCAAGCCGGTCACGATCGGTTGCGGTGCGGAAACCCTTGGCGGCTTGGTTTTTCTGGCAGATGCCCAAGGTCATTTTCGCCAAGCCGGCTTACCGGCAACCGTCCGTTCGTTTCCCAGTGGCAAGCTGGCCTTGGAAGCACTCCTTCGGGGAGAAGTGGCGGTGGCGGCTTGTGCCAGTACCCCGGTCGCCTTTGCCGCGATGAGTGTGCCGGATCTGCGTGTGCTGGCCGTGGTCGGGAGTAGCGACAGTGAGATGAAGATCGTTGCCCGCCGCGATCGCGACATCCTTCGGCCGGTGGATTTGCGGGGCCGGAAGATCGCCACGCAGAAGGCGTCGTCACTCCACGTATTCTTGCACTTGTTCTTGCTCAAGGAGGGTTTGACGGAAAGCGACGTCCAGCTCGATTTCCGCGCGCCGGACGAACTGGCTAACGACCTGATTGCCGGTAAATCCGACGCCGCGGCGTTGCGCGAGCCGCAACTGTCCCAAGTGAAGGCCGCGCTGGGCTCCAATGCGGTGGTCTTTGCCGAGCGCGGCTTGTACGTGAAGTACTACCTGTTGGTGACACGAGCGGCATTTCTGGAACAGGAACCAGCCACAGTTGCGGCCATTCTCCGCGCTGTGCTGGCAGCCGAGAAAGCCGCCCGTGCAAATCCCGCGGCGGCACAGACCGCCCTCGCCGGTAAGCTGCAAGTCACCACAGCGATCGCCGCGTTGCTCTGGCCGGACATGGATTTGCGCGTATCGCTTCCACAAGCGTTGGTCTTATGCCTGGAGGACGAAGCCCGGTGGGCTGCCCGATCCGGCTTCGTCACGAACCGGCCACCGCCGAATTTCCTGACGATGATGCACGTGGCCACGCTCGAACAACTGGTCCCCGACGAAGTGACAATCATTCGATGAACATCCGCGCCAAACTCCGGCTGTTGACGATCATCTCCACTGTCGTGGTCATCCTGATGGCCGTGACGCTGTATATCACCTCCCAGCAGTACGCCCGGGCCGCGAGGGAAAACGAACTTGCCAACGAGATCAACCGTGATTTGCTCGAACTCGGGCTGGTCACGACGGATTACTTCCTGCACAACGGGCCGCGTGCCGAGCAACAATGGGCCAATAAACACGAACGGCTCGTGACGCTCGTCGGCGAGGCGCAGTTCACCACGACAGCGGACAAGGCGAGCGTGGAACGGATCCGGCGCAGCTTGGACGAGATGCGTGTCAGCTTCACGGATCTGGCCAAGCTCATGCACGCCGCCTCGGCAGATCCGGTCAGGGCCGACGAGTGGAAACAGCAGTGCATCGGACAACTCGGGACCCGCACCCAAGCGATTGCCAGCGAAGCCGCCCGATTGGCCCGGTCCAGCGCGGACTACATCCAGCGAATCCGGCAGCGGCGGGTGGTCATTTTTGTGCTCTCCGTAGTCATCGTCGCCGGCTACATGATGGGGACGGCCATCGCGTTCAATCGCGGCATCGTGCGCCCCTTGCACCGGCTCCACGAGGGCACGGAAGTCATCGGCACGGGCCGGTTGGACTACAAGGTGGGCACACCGGCCCATGACGAGATCGGACAACTGTCACGGGCGTTTGACGAGATGACCGACCGGCTGCAGAAGATCACGGTCTCCCGCGATGAATTGGTGGCGGAGATCGCCCGGCGCAAGCGCATCGAAGAAGAGCTCGAGTTGTTCTTCACTGTCACCGTGGATTTGCCGTGCTTGGCCAACTTCGAGGGCTATTTCACACGGCTCAGCCCGTCGTGGGCGCGAACGTTGGGGTGGACGGAGGCGGAGTTGCTCGCCAAGCCGTTCCTCGACTTTGTGCATCCCGACGATCGCGAGAGCACGCTCAAGGCTGCAGCAGACCTCAACCAGGGAGGGAAGGTCGTTGGTTTCGACAATCGCTATCTCTGCCGGGATGGCAGCTACCGGTGGTTGTCGTGGAACTCCGTCAGCATTCTGGACCGCAAACTGATCGTGGCGATGGCGCGCGACGTCACCGACCGCAAACGCATGGAAGAGGAGCTGGCGTGGTCGAATCGCGAACTAGAGATGTTCGCATACGTGGCCTCGCACGACCTGCAAGAGCCATTGCGGGCCGTGGCCGGCTTTGTGGAGCTGCTCCGGCAACGCTACGGCGGCAAGCTCGACGCGAAGGCGGACGAGTACATCAACTTCGTCGTGGACGGCGCCAAGCGGATGCAGGGGTTGATCAACGGGCTGCTGGAGTATTCCCGGGTCTCGACCCACGGCGGGGCGTTTGAAGTGGTGCCGGCCGAGGCGGCGCTGGCCGAGGCACTGGCCAATCTCCAACTGGCCGTGAAGGAGAGTCAGGCGGTCGTGACGCAGGACCCGATGCCGACGGTGCGTGGTGACCCGTCGCAAATCGCGCGGCTGTTCCAGAACCTGATCGGCAACGCCCTCAAGTTCCGCGGCGACAGCCCGCCGCGCGTGCATGTCGGCGTGACGCGGCTCAATGACGGCTGGCAGTTCGCGGTGCGTGACAACGGCATCGGCATCGCGCCCGAGTTCTTTGATCGCATCTTTGTTATTTTTCAACGACTGCACACGCAAAAACAGTACCCGGGGACCGGTCTCGGGCTGGCCATTTGCAAACGGATTGTCGAGCGCCACGGCGGGCGCATTTGGGTCGAGTCCGCGCCCGGCCGCGGCACGACGTTCCACTTCACCCTGCCGGCGGCACAATCAGGAGGAACCCCATCATGACCGGACAAGAATACGGCAAGCCCATTGAGATCTTGCTCGTCGAAGATAGCCCGAGTGACGCGGCGCTGGCCGAGGAGGCACTCGTCGAGGCCAGGGTCCACAACAACCTGCACCGCGTCGAGGACGGCGTCGAGGCGATCGCCTTCTTGCGCCGCGCCGGCAAGTACGCCACCGCGCCGCGGCCCGGCCTAATCCTGCTCGACTTGAATCTGCCGCGCAAAGACGGCCGGGAAGTCCTCGCCGAAATCAAGGCCGACCCGGAGCTCGCGTCGATCCCAGTCGTGGTGCTGACCACGTCGCAAAGCGAACAGGACATCCTGCGCGTGTACGGCCTCCACGCCAACTGCTACGTCACCAAGCCGGTGGACTTCAACCAGTTCGCGTCGGTGGTGAAGGCGATCAAGAACTTCTGGTTCACCGTCGTGCAGCTGCCGATTTTCTAAATGAATGGGACCCTTGTCCAAGTGTTGCTCATCGAGGATCAACTGTCCGATGCGGTCCTCTTGCAGGATACGCTGGCCGAAGCCGCACCGGGCCAGTTTGTCGTCACGCATGCCGAGCGGTTGGCCGATGCACTGCGCCTGCTACGGCAGCACACCTTCGGCGTGATCCTGTCGGACCTCGGCTTGCCCGACAGCCACGGCGCCGAAACTTTCGAGCGTCTCCGGCAAGCGGCGGTGCACTTGCCCATCATCATGCTGACCGGCCTTGATGACGAGGAACTGGCCGTCCGCATCGTCCACGCCGGGGCGCAGGATTACCTCGTCAAAGGCCGGGTGCCCGGCGATCTGCTCGTCCGCGCCATCCGCTACGCCATTGAACGCAAGCGCATCGAGGACGAGCTCCGGCAGCGCAACGAGCAGATGGCCGAGGACCTCGCGATGGCCCGCGAATTCCAGGCCGCGTTTCTGCCCCGCCGCTTTCCGCGTTTCCAGCACGCCGCCGATCCCAGCGCGAGTGCGCTGCAGTTCTACTGCACGTACAAGCCTTCCGGCAGCGTGGGTGGCGATTTCTATACGGTCTTCCCGGTCGGCGAAACGCGCGCCGGCATCTTTCTCGCCGACGTGATGGGCCACGGCGTCCGCGCCGCATTGGTCACCGCAATGATTCGCGGCCTCGTCGAGGAGCTCAAACCGTTGGCCCATGAGCCCAGCCGGTTCCTGTCCGCCCTGAACCGCCTGCTGGTGGATGTGTTGCGGCAGACCGACACGATGATGTTTGTGACGGCGTACTACATTGTGGTTGATGTCACTGACTTCCACGTCAACTACGCCGCGGCCGGTCATCCCGCGCCCTTGCTGATCGACGGGCAGACCCGCGCCGTGACCGCGTTGAATCATCGCCAAGAACCCGGTGGACCCGTGCTCGGGCTTTTTGAAGACACAGACTTCCCGGCCAGCACCGGCCAAGTCCACCCCGGTGATCTGCTCGTCTTGTTCACGGATGGGATCTACGAAGTCCCGAATCCCGCGGGCGAGGAATTCAGCTACGAGCGTTTTGTCGCCGCGGTCGAGGAAGCGGCTGGCCGGGAGCCCCAGCAGTTGCTGGACGACCTCGTCGCCGCCGCGCAGCGATTCGCGGCACCCAACGACTTCGTTGACGACGTGTGCCTGCTCGGTGTTAAGTTTACCCGCTGATGTTGACCGACACACACGCCCATCTCTGTTTTCCCGAATTTGCCGGCGACCTGCCGGCGCTGCTGGAACGCGCCCGCGCTGCCGGGGTGGGGCGCATCATCAGCGTCGGCACCGACGTCGAAACCACCCGCCAGACCATCGCCATCGCCGCGCAGCATCCCGGTGTCTGGGCCACGGCGGGACTGCATCCCGGCTACGTGCCGGAGGTGACGATGTGCGACCTGAAAGAGATCCGCGTTTTGGCCGGTGATGTGAAGGTCGTCGCCATCGGCGAGACCGGGCTGGATTACTACCGGGGCGACGAGCACAAGCAGACACAGAAAGATTTATTTTGGGCGCAGCTTGATCTCGCGAAGGAACTGCGCAAGCCGGTGGTCATTCACAACCGGTCGGCGGAGGTGGACTTGCTGGAAATCTTGCGCGCCCATCAGCCGGGATTCCGGCCGTGGGGTGTGATGCATTGCTTTGCCGGGGATGCGAAGTTGGCGGCGGAGTGCATCGAGCTTGGCTTGCTGATCAGCTTTACCGGCATCCTGACGTTCAAGAACGCGGAACCGCTCCGGCAGGTCGCGAAGGAGATCGGGCTCGAGCACGTGATGTTGGAGACCGACAGTCCGTACCTCGCGCCCGTGCCGCATCGCGGCAAGCGCAACGAGCCGGCCAACATCCCGGATATCGCGCGCGTGCTTGCGGAGGTGAAGGGCGTGAGCGTGGAGGAAGTGGCCCGCGTGACCACCGGCAATGCGGAGCGGTTGTTCCATTTGTCATGACCACACCCCACGAAATCCTCGAACGACATTTTGGTTTCCGGGAGTTTCTCGAAGGCCAGGAGCGAGTCGTGGAAGCCATCGTGGCCGGGGAGGATGTGTGTGTGATCATGCCGACCGGCGGCGGGAAATCGCTCTGTTATCAGCTGCCGGCCATGTTGCTGGAGGGCATCACGATCGTGGTGTCGCCGCTGATTGCGTTGATGAAGGACCAGGTGGACGCGTTGGCAGCGAAGAAGATACCGGCCACCTTCATCAACTCTTCCCTCGGGCAGTCGGAGATGGACGACCGGATTGCAAGGATGATCCGCGGTGAATACCGGCTCGTGTACATCGCGCCCGAGCGGTTCAAGAGCGAGCGCTTTGTGCGAGCGCTGGCGCCGTTGTCGATTGCCCTGTTTGCGGTCGACGAGGCGCATTGCATTTCGCAGTGGGGGCATGATTTCCGACCGGATTACTTGCGGTTGAAATGGGCGTTGAAGGATTTGGGACAGCCGCAAGTCGCGGCCTTGACGGCGACAGCCACGCCGGAGGTCCGGGCGGACATCATCGAGCAGTTGGGGTTGGGGAAATTTGGACGGAAGGAACCGCGCGTGTTCGTCTCCGGCTTTGCACGGCACAACCTAACGCTGGGTGTGTCGCACGTGAAGAGTAAGGCGGACAAGTTGGCCCGGATTCAGGAGTACGTGCGGCAGTTGCAGACCGGCATCGTCTACTGCGCGACGCGCAAGAACGTCGAGAAGGTCGCCGCCGCGTTGGGGAAGGGCGTGGTGGCATATCACGGCGCGATGACGCCCGATCAACGCGAGCGGGCGCAGGAGAAGTTCATGTCCGGTAAGTGCAGTGTCGCGGTGGCGACAAACGCGTTCGGGATGGGGATCGACCGGCCGGACCTGCGGTTTGTGGTGCATTACGACATCCCCGGCAGCATCGAGGCGTACTACCAGGAAGCCGGTCGGGCCGGGCGCGATGGCGAGCCGTCCCGGTGCGAGGTGCTTTATAATTATGCCGACACCCGGACGCAGGAGTTTTTCATCGAGGGCGCGAACCCGACCCGCGAGGTGATTGCCGGGTTGTACAACGCGCTGCGGCGGGTCTGCGGCAAGGACGGGATCGAGTTGCCGATCGCTGAGATCGCCGAGCTGGTGCCGAACACGAAGAACGACATGGCGGTGGGCAGCGCGTTGTATCAGTTGGAGCGGGCGGGGTTCATTACGCGCGAATATCGGCAGGGTTCGCGGACGTACACGACGCGGTTGGTGGAGCCGGTGAAGGCGTTCGGTGATCTGGAGATCGATTACGAGCGACTGGAGAAGAAACGCGAGCGCGACCTCGGCAAGCTGGCGAAGATGATCAAGTATGCCGAGCACCACGATTGCCGGCATCATTACATCCTGGAGTATTTCGGCGACACGGAGACCGGTGAGGGTTGCACAGTGTGCGACAACTGCCTCAGCAAGGCGACCGGCCCCGCGCGGTTCCCGACCGACGAGGAGACGGTGATGATCCAGAAGGCGTTGAGTTGTGTGGCCCGCGTGGATGGCCGGTACGGTCGCGGTCGGATTGTGCAGACGCTGGTGGGGTCGAGATCGAAGGACGTGCTGGATGTGGGCTTGGACCGGTTGAGCACGTACGGGTTGCTGAAGGACTTGGGCGCGGATTATGTGTGGGGACTGCTGAACACGTTGATCCGTACCGGCTGTGTCACGGTGAGCGGCGGACAGTATCCGACGTTGTCGCTCACCGAGCTCGGCGGCGAAGTGATGCGCAAGCAGAAGCGGATCCCGCTGGCGTTGCCGGAGATTTCGAAAACTACGCCGAAGCCCGGTCGCGCCCAGAAGGGCTCTCCCACAAAGGCGGACGTTGCCGGGGATTACGATGTGGCGTTGTTTGAGGCGCTTAAACAGTGGCGGCGTGAGAACGCGGAACGGTCGGGTGGTGTGCCGGCTTATCTGATTTATCCCGACCGGACGTTGCAGGAACTCGCGCGCGTGAAGCCGAAGACGGAAGCGGAGTTGCTGGAGGTCAAAGGCATCGGCCCGGCAAAGGCGCGGATGTTTGGCGCGGAGACGCTGGCGGTCATCGCGCGTGCCCTGTAGCCGCGCTTGCCAAGCGCGGCCACAGCCTCTCATCACAACGTGGTGTAATGGAACCCGGCGGCTTTCGCCTCGGCGCGGTTGAAGAGGTTCTTGATGTCCACGAGGACGGGGTGGGACATCTTGGCTTTCAACTGGGCGAGAGTGAGGGTCTTGAAGACATCGTGTTTGTTGGCGATCACGATGGCATCCACTTGCGGGGCTTTCTCGAAGCTCACGTTTTCAATCCCGAAGTATTTCTTCGCTGTCTCATCGGGGACGAGTGGGTCGCATCCGAGTGTCTTGATGCCGAACGTGTGGAGGTAGTCGATGGTGTTGTGGATTTTGCTGTTGCGGATGTCCGGGACGTTTTCCTTGAAGGTCAAACCCATCACCAAGACGGTCGCGCCTTTGAGCGGTTTGCCGACGGCGCTGATGCCCTTGATCACAAGCCCGCCGACATACTTGGCCATGGAGTCATTGATGTAGCGACCGGCGAGGATGACCTGCGGATGATAGCCGAGTTGCTGGGCTCGGTAGGTGAGGTAGTAGGGATCGACGCCGATGCAGTGGCCGCCGACGAGGCCGGGGTGGTACTTGTGGAAATTCCATTTCGTACCGGCGGCGGCGAGGACTTCATCGGTGTGGATGCCGCAGCGCGCGAAGATGAGGGAAAGTTCATTCATCAACGCGATGTTGAGGTCGCGCTGGATGTTCTCGATGACCTTGGCGGCCTCGGCGGTCTTGATGTTGGGCGCCTTATGAATCGCCTTGGCGACAAGGCCGTAAAGCGCGGCGAGTTCATCGCAGGTTTCTTGGTCACAACCGCTGACGATCTTGGTGATCTTGTCGACGGAGTGCTCGTGGTCGCCGGGGTTGATGCGTTCCGGCGAGTAGCCGATTTTGAAATCGCCGAGCTTCAGCCCGGACTTCTGCTCCAGAATCGGGAGCGCGACTTCCTCGGTGACGCCGGGATAGACCGTGCTTTCAAAGACGACGATGCTGCCCTTGGAAAGATTTTCGCCGACGATGCGCGCGGAACTCTCCACCGGCTCCAGGTCCGGCACGTTCGCCTCGTCGACCGGGGTGGGGACGGCGACGATGATGTATTTGCAGGCGCGGAGCGCTTTCGGGTCGGTGGTGAAGGAAATGTTCGGGTGCTTCAAATCGCCGCCCAGCGTTTCGCCGGTGCGGTCGATGCCCTTTTGCAGTTCCTCGACGCGCCGGGCGTTAATATCGAAGCCAAC
>OMJI01000228.1 GCA_900299315.1 Verrucomicrobiota bacterium
CGGCCACCACGGTCATCTTCTCCTTCAGGAACTCCGGGGCCAACCGGACGACCTCGACGTTGCGGACGGTGAATTCGTCGCTGAGAAACACGTGATCGAGGCGGGCCACCGGCAGGCGTGTCGGATAGGTGCGGCGCGGGCGGGCAAGGCGGAATGCTTGTTGAGCATCGCGGAGGATTTCGAGGCAGCGACCGTGGACGCGCGTGCCGGGGACGGTGTTGAAATCACCGCAGAGGACGCGCGGGGACCGGCAGTCGGGATGGCCGAGCCAGTGCGGGCCGAGCAGGGCGTTGATCTGGGTGAGGCGTTCGTGGCGGACGAGGCCAAGGTGGGTGTTGATGACTTGGATGTGATGGCGGCCGGCTTGGACGCTGACCCACACGGCGCCGCGGCGTTCCCGCCAACCACGGGGCGCGCCCGGCAGTTGGGCGGCGTGGATCAAGCGCATCGGCAGGCGCGAGAGTACGGCGTTGCCGAAACGTTCCTCGGCGGTTTGCCAGGCGGCGTGAAAGTGGAATTCCATCTCCAGCAACGCGGCAATGAGCTGGGCTTGGTCGACCCGTCCGCTCCGGGTGCGGTTGACGTCGAGTTCCTGTAGCGCGACGACGTCGGCATCGGCCGCGGCGATGACTTCGGCGATCCGGTAGGGGGAAATCTTGCGGTCGGACCCCTGACAACGGTGGACGTTGTACGTGACGAGCCGGATCTGTGCGTGGCCGGACATTCGCCCACACCATACCGGGCGAGGCGGTTAGGGACAAGCCGTCAGCGCACGGCAGCCGGTGCCGGGAGTGGCCGATGAGGAGTGGGGGAATTACCGGCTTCTTCCGCCGCCTTGATCAACTCGTCCTCGGTCCACGGCTGGAGCCGCGGTGACCGGCAGTTGGGCAGCGTGGCCATGCGTTTGATGAGTTCCTCTTTCAAGACGGCCTTCTGGTACGCCTCGACCGGGTCGATGACGTCGGCGGCGAGAAGTTGCAACAGCGAATCGTTGAGCGAGCACATGCCCTGGTTCTTGCCGGTCTGGATGAGCATCGGGATCTGGTGGATTTTCCCTTCGCGGATGTTGGCGCCGAGCGCGTGGCTGCCCATCAAGATTTCCAGCGCGGCCACGCGGCCACCAGCTTTCTTTTTACACAAGGTCTGGGCGATGACGCCCTTCAAGCTCTCCGCGAGGCCAACGCGCACCTGCGACTGTTGATCGGCCGGGAACTGGTTGATGAGGCGTTCGACCGTGCCGTGGGACGTGGTGGTGTGCAGCGTGCCGAAGACGAGATGCCCGGTCTCCGCTGTTTCGAGCGCGATCATCACGGTTTCGAGGTCGCGCATTTCGCCGACGAGCACGATGTCGGGGTCCTCGCGCAACGCAGCCCGCAACGCGCGCTTGAAACTGTCCGTGTGCGTGTGGACTTCGCGCTGGTTGACGAGGCACTTCTTGTTCTTGTGCACGAACTCGACCGGATCCTCGATCGTGATGATGTGATCCGTCCGGCTCTCGTTGATGAAATCGATCATCGCCGCGAGCGTGGTGGATTTGCCGCTGCCGGTTGGCCCGGTCACGAGGACGAGGCCCTTGTTGAGGAAACAGAGCTTCTTGATGCAGTCCGGCAGCCCGAGTTGTTTGAAACCGAGAATCTTCGACGGGATCAAACGGAAGACCGCCCCTATACCCCTGCGGTCCATGAAGATGTTCGCCCGGAAACGCGACTCCTCATCCAGCTCGTACGCAAAATCGGTGTCGTGCGTCTCTTCCCATTCCTGCTTGTTACGATCCGGCATGATCTCGTAGAGCAGGTCCTTGACCGCGACGGCGGACAATGGCTGGTCGCTGATGGTGGTCATCTCACCGGCGATGCGCATCACCGGCGGATTCTCGCTGGAAAGATGCAAGTCAGAGGCCTTGCGCTGCACGACTTGCTTGAAGTACTCGTCGATCTTGGGCATGCCCCGCCTAAAAGCAGGGGTGGTGCCACCGGCTCACGTCCAATCGCAGAGAGATTCCACGAATTTCGCCGAGCCGTCGCGGAGCCAGCCGTCCAATTGCGCCTGGTCCTTGAGCTGTTGCCCGCGCCGCCGCGGCACCACCACAAAGCGGCAGGCAACCTCCGGCAGCGCCGTCATATCGCTCCACAACTTCTCAAACTGCGCCACCGGGAAGACATCTTCCTGGCCGTGGCCCCAGCGCTTTTTCACATCCTTGAGCGTGATATACGTCGGCATCTTCGCCGCCAAACTGCGAATCGCAGCGACGACTTTGGACTCATTCGTCAAATCTGCGCGGGCCAACCCAAACACCGCCAACAGCCGGTCGAGGTCAACCCACGTCGTCATGCTGTTGTAGTAGCGCAACCCGAACTCGTCCTCCTCGCGCGGCATCGCCAAGCCTTCCACGAGCCGGACGCTGCCGTTGACGCGCGCCAAGCCGCCGCCGCGATCTTCCAGCCGGCGGGTGATGACCTCGAAACTCAAGCACGCCTCCCCGGCCATGTGCTGCCCGAGGATGGCCGGGTCGAGATCCGCGCCGACCGTGTCGATGTTGTGCAACATCAGCCAGCGGAGTTGCGGACGTTCCGCCAGCAACCCGGCCAGCACGCCGTTGCGCAGCAGGTTCGGGATTTCAAACCAATGGCCGACCGGGTGCAGACACTGCGACGGCACGTTGTCGGTGTAATCGCTCGCCTCGCCCGCCGACCGCGCCCAGTTGATCAACGCCGCGTGCAAGCTCTCCCGGACTTTCTGCTTCTGCTCGTCGAGAACCTGCTGCGGCATCTCCTCCCACGCGAACCGCAGATCGCGGACCGTCGGCACCATCCGCAAGCCAATCGCGCGGCCGGGCGACAGGATCACCGGCAACCCGGCTTGTTCAAGCTGCCGGTGCGTCAGGTAACTCGTCGTCGCGATGTGCGGTACCGGCGTCCCGCACAGCCGGCCAATCCGCCGGCTCTTCGCGAGATGCACTTCGAGAAAACTCCGGTGCTTCCCGTTGAATTTGCAAAACGGATGCAACGCCTTCACTACGCCGGCACCCTGCGTCCACCGGCTTCCCACGCCGGCGGCCAGCGTTACCACCGCTGCTTCACCGCGCCGCAACGCTGCCAACCCGAGCTCCCGGTGGGCGTCGCTCGCTTCGGTCACATCCTCGGCGCGCACGTCCTCGATGACGGTGCTGACCGGTAAGCGGTTCTGCGCGAGGCCCGTCCGGCCGCCCTTGAGATCGGCGCGAATCTGCTCGTGCTGGGCCCGGTCGAACCCGAACTGGTCCAGCAACTCCGTTAGTGTTCCCGCGCCGGCGTGTTCCGTCTTGGGTTGCGGGAACAGCCGGTCGAACAGCGTGCTCACCATGCCTCGCAACTCCGGCTTGGTCCGGCACGCGGCGCCGAATCGGCCGAGCTCCGCGCGGCGCAGCGGCGCGAGTTGCCGGGGATCGATGTGGAGCAACTGCGGCACGATCAACGCGTAGTAGCCCGCCGGCAGGATTGCCGCGTCGCCCGCGAGCAGGTCGCACCATGTGCCGCGTTCGTTGATGGCAAAATCATAGACCACCGGCTCCATCGCGAACGGCAACGCGTTCTCCAGCTCCCGTTTCGTCCGCGCCATGATCTCCTGCAACGCGTCCGGTGTCGCCGGCTTCTGGCCGGGCGCGAACATGAATCCCATCCCGCCGCCCGACATGCCACCGAGCATCCAGAATCCCCAGAACCGGTCGCCGAACTGCGTCCGCACCCGGTCGATCAGCGTCTCGGTGAATAGGTTGCTCGCCCACGGGATGATCGCCTGAATCGGCCCGGCAAAATTCCGCGTCGTCGCCGCGCCGATCGCCCGCACGTCGCCGGTTGGCAATACGCGCACGATCTCGTCGAGCACGGCCATCGCGTCCCGGCGCGCCTGCCATTCTGCGCCCGACCGGAGCAGATATTTCTCCGTCACCATTTCGAGGATCGGGCCGACGTTCTGCGCCATGCCGCCGTGGACGAGGACGAGGCAATCCTGCAACCGCGCCTGCGCGTCCGCCGGCAGGTTCAACAACGTGTGCTTCGGCAACAACCGGCCCCGGCTCACGCCATGTTCCGGGTCGCCCGGCTGCGCGAGCTCGCCTTGGATCAGCTTCGCGCCCGGCCACACGCCACCGGAATCCTGCCAGCCGCCGCCCGAGCCGCCGAGCCACTCGCCCAAGATCGCCCGCGCCGCCACCAACCGCCGGTCGTCCTCCGTGAGTTGACCGGTCAACGACCGGGCCTGGCCCGTCGCGCGCATCACGACGGCGATCAATGCCGCGAGCAGATTCGTCGAGACCGCCAGCCGGGAACCTTTCGGGATGTTGTTCACGTTGCTGACGATTTCCAGACCCAACCCCGGCCCGACCAGCCGCGCGAGCAAATCGGCGAGGCTCGCGCCCGAACCTTCCATGCCGGGCGGCACGATGCCCGCCGCGATCACTGCCGCCTTCAACAAGCCGAGGTAATCCCGGGCAAAATCAAACACTTCATCGAGTTCCCGGATGTCCACCGACTGACCGAGATCCACGCTGGCGAGCCGCAAGACCGGCTCGTCGATCACGCGCAGGTACGCCTCGACCGGCGGCCGCGGCGGCTCGTTGCGGCCGCGCACGGCGAGGTCGATTGAGACGTTGAGCACGCGCGCGCCCTCCGGGTAATCCATCCCGAGAAAGAAAATGTCCGACCAACCGCTGTGGGAAAGATCCATCCGCACCGGCGTGCATTCCCGCAACACCGGGAACGGCGCGGTGGCCGACGCGCGTTGCAGCAACTCCGGTCGGATTCGCAACGGCTGATCGGCCGGGTGGCCGACGCGGAACATCCACTGGTTGCCGCGCACCGACCGGACACTGCGACGGACTTGATTCGCGAGCGTCTGGAACCCGAGGTCGTGATAGGCGGCTGCCAGCGCGCTGGCGATGGCGTCGGAAGGTTCGCAGCGGAGGAACACATCGATGGCTTCCTCGAACCGGCGCTGGAGGAGATGCTCGTAGCCGGTAAACGGGATGCGGCCCGCGCCGCCGACCGGCAGGTGAAACCGGTAGATCGCCGACAGGAAGAACAACGCCCGGACCCGCTCGTACAGGTTGTCCGATTCGCGGCGGAACCGGTCGAGCGCCGCGCACTCGGCGAGCAGTTCCGGCAGCGTCGCGCCGCGAAGCGCGTCCTCGATGGCCCGGTCGCGCCCGGCCGGGTCGGTGGCGGTGATGATGGAGACCAGCCGGCTCATGCGGATTTTTGTTTTGCCAGCAATTCGAGCAACTGCGTCAGCACTTCATCCCGGTCGGCGCCGTTGAGCGCGAGCGC
>OMJI01000229.1 GCA_900299315.1 Verrucomicrobiota bacterium
ACCGGGGTTGGTCGGCAATCGCGAAGCCGGCCTTCGACACGCCGGTCGGCAAGTTCACCTTCGGGTACTACTACCACGACGAGACCGTGGAAAATCCCGGTGTGCTCACGCCCGCGCAGTATCAGGCGGACCCCCGGCAAGCCGGCGCGAACACCTTCGTCTTCGACAACACCATCCATCGCGGCTCGCTCGATTACGCGAAGACGTTCGATGGCGGCTGGACCGCGCTCGGCAAAGTTTTCGGCCAAGAATACGACACGCGCAGCCGGAGTTCCTTTGGCACCGGCCACATCGAGCAGCCCAACTACGGCGCCACGCTCCAAGCCACCTACAACACCGAGTTCGGCGACATGCCCGACCTGTTGTCATTCGGCGGCGAGACGATTCAACAGGATTTCCTGAGCGACTTCCGCAGCTCCTTCGGCAAGTTCATCACCGGCGCGGACAACTGGACCGGCAGCTTCTTCGCCCAAAACACCCTGACCGTCCTCGACCCGCTCGACATCACGCTCGGCGGCCGGTTCGACCACCGGCAATGGAACGTGATCGTCCTCGACGATTTCGGCACCAACATCCGCGATGACAAGCGCGCCAATGTCTGGAGCTACAAGGGCGCGCTCACCTACCGGGCCATCACGAACGTCACCACCTGGCTCAGCGCCTCCCGGTCGTTCCGCCTGCCGACCGGCTTCGACATCGGCACCGCCGGCTCCACGCCCGGGGAGCTGTTCTTCGCCAACCCGGACATCGACCCGGTCGACGCGCGCACCATCGAGATCGGCGCCCGCTGCGACCGGTCACGCTGGCTCAGCGGCAGCCTCGCGCTCTACTACAGCGAGGTGAAGAAGGATATTCTCTTCAATCCCTTCACCTTCCAGAATGAGAACTTCGACAGCGTCCGGCAAGGCGTCGAGCTCAGCCTGACCTCCCGGCCGCTCGACTGGCTGGACTTCTACTACACTACTGCGTTCACCGACGCGCACTTCGACGGTGGCGCGTTCAACGATCACCGGCTCCCGCTCGTCCCCGAGTGGCAACTGACCGGTGGCGTCAACGTCCGCCCGATCACCAACTGGCAGATCACGCTGGAGACCGTCCACGTCCGAGGTCAGGTCGCCAACAACGACCTCAACAACGATCTCCCGCGCAACCAGTACTTCCTGCTCAACGCGCGCACCAGCTACCGCTGGCAACACGTGACGTTCTTCGTGGCGGTCAACAACATCCTCGACCGCCTCTACCAGACGTTCCCGACCGTCACCTCCGGCAGCCCGCAAGAGCGGCGCTACAATCCCGCCGCCGGCATCAACGCCCAAGCCGGCGCGACTGTGACGTTCTGATTCGGGCAGAAAAAAGCCGGGCAGGGAAGCGACCCTCCAGTCCCCCTGCCCGGCTTTCGTTTACGCGCCGATCTTGGCTTTGATGCGGTCGGCGATTTCTTCGGCGAAGTGGGTGATTTGTTTTTGGTCGCGGCCCTCGATGAGGATGCGGGCCTTGGGCTCGGTGCCGCTGTAACGCAGGAAGATCCGGCCGTCTTTACCGAGGGTGTGCTCCACCTGCTGCACCATCGACTGCACGTCCGACAACGTGGACCAATCGGGTTTGCTCTTCACATTCACGTTGAGGACGATTTGGGGGAACTTCGTGCAAACCTTCTTCAATTCACTCAGTGGCCGGCCCTTGTCCATCATGATCCGCAACACCTGCAACGCGCTGATGACCCCGTCCCCGGTCGTCGTGTAATCCCGGAAAATCATGTGGCCGGACTGCTCGCCGCCGACGTTGTAATCGTGCGCCACCATCTCCTCGATGACGTACCGGTCGCCGACTTGCGTGCGCACCACCTGCCCGCCGGCATTCTTCAACGTGTGATCCAGCCCGAGGTTGCTCATCACCGTGGCCACAAGCGTCTTCTTCGCCAACGCGCCGCGCGTCAGCCAGTCGAGGCTCGTAATTGCCAGCACGTCATCGCCGTCCACCAGCTCGCCCTGCTCATCGCAGAGCAACACCCGGTCACCGTCGCCGTCGTGCGAGATGCCGACATCCGCGCCGACCGCGCGCACTGCCTGGCACATCACCTCCGGGTGCATCGAGCCGCAGCGCTTGTTGATGTTGGTGCCGTCCGGGGTGTTGTTGAACACGGTCAGGTGCGCGCCCAACTCCCGCAACACGCACGGCGTGCTCTTGTACGTGGAGCCGTTGCCGGTATCCACCACGATCCGCATGCCCTCGAGCGTCATCCCTTTCGGAAACGCGGCTTTGACGGACTCGACATACCGGCCAAGCGCGTCTTCGATACGCACCGCCTTGCCGATCTCACCGGCCGTCGGCCGGATGTTCTCGATCTGGCCGCTGAACACCAGCTCTTCAATCTCGGCCTCAATCGAATCGTCGAGCTTGTAACCGTCGTCGCGGAAAAACTTGATGCCATTGTCCTCGTACGGATTGTGGGACGCCGTCAGCACAATCCCGGCATCGGCGCGGAGCGAGCGCGTGATGTACGCCACGCCGGGCGTCGGCAACGGGCCGATCAGCAACACATCCACGCCCATCGAGAGGATGCCGGAGGCGATGGCATTCTCGAGCATGTAACCGGAGAGTCGTGTGTCCTTCCCGATGACAATCTTGTGCCGGCCGCCGCCCCGCGCCTGCGGGACGCGCTTCTTGAACACGTGCGCCGCCGCCCGGCCCAGCTTGAGCGCGGTCTCGGCGGTGACCGGCTCGACGTTGGCCGTGCCGCGCACGCCGTCGGTGCCAAAAATTTTTCGGGCTGTCGTCATGGGAATCTCCTCTTACTTCGCTTTTTCGCGGATGCGGACATCCACTTCCACCCAGCGGCGATTGGCCGGCACGTCGAGCAACGCATCCATCGTCAGCTCAACCCGCTCGCGGAACGACGTCTGACGGCCGCTCACGTCAATCGGCAGTGAGCGAATCGTCGTCTGCGGCTCCAGCTTGGACCGCGGACCGTGAATGACAACCTTGTCGGGATGCAGCACCACGCGCTCGATCTCAAACCCGGGTGGCGCCTCGCCGACGATGTGCGGCTCCACGGTCAACTCCTGGTTGA
>OMJI01000230.1 GCA_900299315.1 Verrucomicrobiota bacterium
CTAACATGGCGCGGCGGTTGACGGATGTCGGTTACAAGGTCACGGCGGTGTATGACGTGCGCGCCGCCGCCGCGCAGGAATTGGCCAGCGAACTCGGCGCAGCCGCGTGCAAGCGCCTCACGGACGTCACCGCGCAGGCGGATGTCATCATCACCGTCGTCACCGATGACAAAGCGCAGATCGACGTCTTCACGAACAAGAAGGACAATCTGTTGATGGGCGCCAAGGGAAAAACCTTCATCAACTGCGCCACCATCTCGCCCGAGACCCACGTGAAAGTCGAGAAGTTGGCCAAGAAGGCCGGGGCCAAGACGCTGGAAGGCTGCATGGCATCCTCCATCAACCAAGCGCGGGCCGGTACGCTCTACCTGATGTGCGCCGGTGAGCAGGCCACGTTCAACGCCGTCAAACCCATCCTCACCAAGCTCAGCGACGACGGCAAGTTGATGCGGTACATCGGCAAAGCCGGTAGCGCCGCGCAGGTCAAGGCGCTCGTCAACATGGTGATGAACATCAACACCGCCGGCCTCGCCGAAGGTCTCGGCCTCGGCGCTGCACTCGGTCTCGATCTCAAGACGTTGATAGAGGTTTTCTCCCAGACCGGCGCCAACAGCCGCGTCCTTGTCACCGACGGCGAAGACATGCTGAACCGCGAGCACTCCTGCTTCTTCAGCGCCGCGCACGCCGCGAAGGATTCCGGCATCGCCCTCGGCCTCGCCAAGAAAGCGAAACTCAACCTCCTGCTCGCCGACGCGACGTTCAAACAGTTCAGCAAGATGGTGAAGGTTGGCCTCGGCGACCTCGATAAGTCCGGCATCGCTGAACTCACCTTCAAGGGCCGCGGCCCGAAGAAGAGGAAGTAGATGGCCAAGCCCGCCCTGCGCTTCATCGGTAACTTCTGGACGATGTGGGATTATCCCGCGCCCGGGAAGGAATGGTCGCTGGAGCAACGGATGCGTGCGATCAAAGACGCCGGGTTTGTAGGCGTCACGGCGCAGGCGGATGCAGAGGTGCGCCGCTTGGCGGAGCAGCTCGGTTTACGTGTGATCGGCTATTTCTCGACTGGTAACCAGTCCGAGTTTCGTAACTTGCTGGAATCGCAGAAGGCGGCCGGGGCCAAGCACGTCAACGTCCAGCTTGCCGATGAAGACACGTTGACGCCCGAAGCTACCGGCCTCGCGATTCGGTTGAACGAAGAAGCGCGGGCGGTCGGCATTGCGGCGAGCATCGAAGTCCATCGCGATACCTGCACCGAGACACCCGAGAAGACCTACGCCATGGCCGATGCGTATCAGAAAGTCATGGGCGAGTTGCTGGAGTTGACGTGGGACTTCTCACATGTCGCGTGCGTCAAGCATCTGGCTCCGCCGTATCACGATCGCCTCCTCGTGCGGGCCGATTTGATCCAGCGTGCCCAGCAATTTCATTTCCGTCCTTTCAACGGCCACCACTGTCAGGTCCCAGTGACCGACGGTCGCGGCAACCTGACCCAGGAAACGCGCGACTGGTTGCCGTTTGTCGAGAAGACGATGGAGATGTGGTTGGCCGGCAAGCAGGACGACCGCGAGATGTTTGTTGTGCCCGAAATGGGACCCGTGCGCGGCGGCTACAACTTGACCACCTTGCCGAACAGCTGGGAAGAAGCCAAAGTCCTGCGCGACCTCCTGCAAAAGGCGTGGGACAACGTCACCGGCTGCTGAGTAATTCTCGCTCGATCGCGCCCAAGCCCTCGTCGAGTTGCTCGTCGGTGATCACGAGGGGGACGAGGAAGCGGATGACGTTGCTGTGGGTGCCGGCGTAGATCAGGATGACGCCACGCTCGGCGCAGCTCTTCACGAGGTCGAGAGTGAACTGCTTGGCCGGGGTCTTGGATTTGTGGTCGGTTACCAACTCCATCGCCATCATCGCGCCGAGACCGCGGACGTCGCCGATGAGGGGGCAGGACTTCTTCCAGTGCAGCATCCGTGACCGGAGTTTGTCGCCGATGTGTTGGGCGCGGGCCGGTAGGTTGCGTTCCTGAATCTCCTCGATCGTCGCCAACGCCGCCGCGCAGGCGACCGGGTTGCCGCCATACGTGCCGCCAAGCCCGCCGACGTGGACGCTGTCCATCACGTCCGCGCGGCCAGTCACGGCGGAAATCGGCATCCCGCCGGCGAGCGACTTGGCCATCGTGATCAGGTCGGGCTCGAAATCGTAATGTTCAGTCGCAAACATTTTGCCGGTACGGCCGAAGCCGGTCTGGATCTCATCGGCGATGAACAGGATGCCGTTGTCCTTGCAGAACTTCGCGAGCGCCTGCACGTAGCCTTTTGGCGCGAGAACGAATCCGCCTTCACCGAGCACCAATTCCATCCACACACACGCGACCGACCGGGGATCCACATGCGCGTGGAAGAACTCCAGCATCTCCGCGATCATCCCGGCCTCGTCCAACTCGCTCCGGTACGCGTAAGGGTAGGGGAGCCGGTACACCTCCGGCGCGAATGGGCCGAACCCGTACTTGTAAGGCATCACCTTGCTGGTCAGCGTCATCGCCAGCAACGTCCGGCCCGCGAACCCGTGCTCGAACGTCACCACCGCCGGTCGCTTCGTGAAATACCGGGCGATCTTCACCGCGTTCTCGACTGCTTCCGCCCCGCTATTCACCAACAACGTCTTCTTGGGAAACTTGCCGGGGGTGATGGCGTTCAGTTTTTCCGCCAGCGCCACGTACGGCTCGTACTGCGCGATGTGGAAACAGGTGTGCAGAAACTTCTCCGCCTGCGCTTTGACCGCCGCGACCGTCTTGGCATTCGCGTGCCCGGCATTCAACGAACCCAACCCGCCGGTGAAGTCGAGCAACACATTCCCATCCACATCCGTCACCGTCGCCCCGTTCGCGCGCTCAACAAAAATCGGCGCGATGTTGAACGGCCCTTGTGGCACCGCCACCTTCCGCCGCGCGAGCAACGCCTGGGATTTCGGTCCGGGAATCGACGTCTTGAGTGAGATGGTGCTCATGACACTCGAAGTGTAACCGCGGATCTCGCGGATGTCACGGATGGAGGGACGCACTCCGTCGCGTCCGTAGTTCATCAGTAGTGTCGGCTGTCCCCAGCCGACTGACCAATCACGCTACAACCTCATCGGCGTTTCGTGATCAACCAGCCGACGACAAGGATCGCCGCCAGCCCGGCCACCACGACCACAGTATCGCGCGGCTGCCAGTTCATGGTCAGTTGCTGCCACCAATCGGCGTTCAAGAGGCGTGTGTACTCGACCATGCGACAGCTTCCTAATCCCGGTAAGCTTCACTCCGGTGCCGCACTGCATTGATGTCGACGACTCGTCTACTATCGTCGATGGAATAAATGACCCGGTAGTCGCCCACCCGGATCCTCCACAGGTCATGGTGGCCCTTGAGCTTCTTGCAGTTTGGGGGCCGAGGATTGAGCGAGAGAGATTCGATCGCCGGGAAGATTCGCCGCACCCACACAGCATCGAGTTTCTCCAACTCTTTGCGGGCGGAGCGGGCGAACGTAATCGAATACTCAGCCACGGAGTTTGCCGGAGCGCAGCAGGCGTCGCTTCACGGATTGCAGGGATTCCCGGGGTTCTTGGCGGCGCCTGCGGGCGACCAGACCGTCGTAAAAATCCTCCCACAACTCACCATGACGCTTGAGATCGATCACAACTGCCGTCTTTGCGCCTTTTTCATCCACCACGAATTGCACGCCGCTCATGGAAAAACGATACGTTCCGAGAGTGTGCAAGTCAACGCGCATTCTTCAATACCACCCAATACCGGCTTCGTTGAGGTTGATGTGGACTTGCTTCGTCTCGAGGAACTCCTCGATGCCGTGCAAGGACATCTCCCGGCCTTGGCCGCTTTGTTTGTAACCGCCCCATGGGGACTCGACGTAGCAGGGTTGCATGGTGTTGACCCAGACGATGCCGGCGCGGAGGTTTTTGACGACGCGCAGGCATTTGAAGATGTCGCGGCTCCAGACGGCGGCGGCGAGGCCGTACGGGGTGTCGTTGGCGATCCGCAGCGCGTCGGATTCGTCTTTGAAGGGGATGCACGCCACCACCGGGCCAAAGATTTCCTCGCGGGCGATCTTGGTGGTGTTGTCGGTCTCGAAGATCGTGGGCTCGACGAAATAGCCTTTGCCCTTCGGCCGGCCACCGCCCATCAACAGCTTGGCTTCGCGTTTCCCAATGTCGATGTAATCGAGAACCTTTTGCTGGTGTTCGACTGTCACCAACGGCCCCATCTTCGTCTCGCGCTTGAGCGGGTCACCGAGCTTGATGCGTTTGGTCTTTTCCTTCATCCGCGCGATGAACTTGTTCCAGATGCTCTCCTGCACCAGCACCCGGGAACCCGCGCTGCACACTTCGCCCTGGTTGATGAAGACGCCGAAGAGCGCGCCGTCCGTCGCCGCTTCGAGATCGGCGTCGGCAAAATAAATGTTTGGCGACTTGCCGCCGAGTTCGAGGCTGACTTTCTTCAAATGTGTGCTGCCGATGCTGCGGAGAATGGCCTTGCCGGTATCGGTGCCGCCGGTGAAAGCGACCTTGTCCACGTCCGGCGATTCCACCAACGCACGTCCCGCGACCGGGCCGTCGCCGGTAATCACATTGAAGACGCCCGGCGGCAACTCCGGGATGTGTTTCTGCACCAGCCGGCAAAACTCCAACATCGTTACCGGTGTTTGTTCGGCGGGTTTGACGACCACCGTGCAACCGGCCGCCAAGGCCGGGGCGAGCTTCCACGCGGCGAGCATCAACGGGTAATTCCACGGGATGATCAGTCCGCACACGCCGACCGGCTCCTTGAGGGTAAAATTCAGCGCATTGTCCGGCACGCTCAACGTCTCGCCATGCACCTTCGTCGCCAAGCCGCCGTAATACTCGAAGCACGTGGCGGTGTCGTTCATGTCGAACTCGCTCTCGACGATCGGCTTGCCGGTATTCAGCGTCTCCAGCTCCGCGAGCTTGGCCGCGTGTTTGCGGACGACCTCAGCCATCTTGAAGAGAATCCGCCCGCGCATCTGCGTCTTTGACGAATCGCCCCAGTCCGTGTTGTCGAACGCCGCGCGCGCCGCGGCAATCGCGCGTTCCACGTCGGCCTTGCCGGCCTCGGGGACGACCGCCAGCGGCGCGGTCGTGGCGGGGTTGATGATGGTGCGGGAATCGGCGCCGCCGACCCACTCGTTGTTCACGATGTTCCGATAGGTTTTCATGCGCGTGCCTCCACGCGTGAGGATAGTGCGCGGTACCGGGCTTAGCAAGATTGGAGGTGCGAAACGAGGTGCGCCCGCTATACTCGCGCCGCGCAAATGACACCGGCTAAACCGAACGATCTCCTGCGGCAAGTAATGGCGCGACTCGATGCCGTTGCGCTCGGTGTCGCGGTGGGTGTGGTGACCGGCACGGGTCTCTGGTTGGCGACGGCGGTGCTGCTCTGGAAGGGCGGGGAACACGTGGGGCGCAACCTCGCCTTGCTCGGTCAATACTTCCCCGGCTACCGCGTGACGTGGCCGGGTGCGTGGATCGGCTACGGGTACGGTTTCGTGACCGGCTTTCTGGCCGGCTGGCTGTTGGCGACGGTGCGGAACCTCGTCGTCGGGCTGTACCTCCAAATCGCCCGCGCCAAGGCGGCGGCCAGCGAGGCGCGCCGGTTTCTCGATAACGTCTGATGAAGACTGCCGGCAATGTGATCATCATTGGCGGCGGCCCGGCCGGGTTGACTGCGGCTTACGAACTCACCAAGGCAGGCCGGCACGCGGTCGTCTTGGAAAAGGACGAGGTGCTCGGCGGCATCGCGCGGACAGTGAACCACCGCGGCTACCGGTTTGACATCGGCGGGCACCGATTTTTCACGAAGGTACCGGCCGTCGAGGCCCTCTGGCGGGAGGTGTTGGCAGAGGGCGAATTTCTGCGGCGGCAGCGGTTGTCGCGGATCTATTACCGGAAAAAGTTTTTCCATTACCCGCTGCGGACCTGGAACGCGTTGCGCGGACTTGGTCTCGTGAACAGCGCGTTGATTGGCCTGAGCTACTGCCGTGCGCAACTGTTCCCGCGCCGGCCCGAGCGCACGTTCGAGGATTGGGTGACGAACCGGTTTGGGGCGCGGCTCTACCGGACATTTTTCAAGAGCTACACCGAGAAAGTCTGGGGCATGCCCTGCCACCAAATTTCGGCGGAGTGGGCCGCGCAACGCATCCGGGGGTTGTCGCTTGTCGCGGCGCTCAGGAATGCGTTCGTCCCGCAGTCGAACCACGACCGGCGGGCGGTCATCAAGACCTTGATCGATGCGTTTGATTATCCGCGGCTCGGTCCCGGCCAGATGTGGGAGACGATGGCAGAACTCATCAGCCACCGGGGCAGCGAAGTCCGCTGCAACGCCGCCGTCGGCGCCATCCACTGCGACAGTGATCGGGTCGAAGCCCTGACGGTCAACGGCGCGCTTGTCGCCGGTACGCATTTCATCAGCAGCATGCCGTTGCGCGAGTTGATCGAGAAACTTACACCGACCGCACCAGCCGAAGTCCGGGAGGCCGCCGCAGGGTTGCGCTACCGGGATTTCCTGACTGTCGCCCTCGTGCTCAACAAACGCGATGTCTTCCCGGACAACTGGATCTACATCCACGATCCCGACGTGAAGCTGGGGCGCATCCAGAATTTCAAGAACTGGAGCCCGGCCATGGTGCCAGACCCCAGCCAGACTTGTCTCGGCTTGGAGTATTTCTGTTTCGAGGGCGACGGCTTGTGGACGATGCCCGACGCCGAGTTGATCGAACTCGGCAAGCGCGAGCTCGCCGCCATCGGCTTGGCGCAAGCCGGGGACGTGGTGGATGGCGCCGTCGTGCGGATGCCGAAAGCCTACCCCGTTTACGACGCGCACTACACCGAGCATCTGGCCGTCGTGCGCCGGTATCTCGCGCGGTTCACGAACCTTCAGGTCGTTGGTCGCAACGGGATGCACCGTTACAACAACCAGGATCACTCGATGTACACCGCGATGTTGGCGGTGCGGAACATCCTCGGCGGCCAGTATGATCTTTGGAACGTCAACGCCGAGCAGGAATATCATGAAACGGTCACGCGACTGGAATCCACCCAGCCTCGCGTACCGGCCGCGGTCACCGCGGAAAGGAGTTAGCATGTTGGAAGAAACAACCAAACCAAACGACGAGCAACTGACCCGCGCGGTCCTGCAAATGAACGGCAACATCACCGGCCTTGCGCTGGGGGTGCTGCTAGGTCTCGGGTTGTTCATCGCCACTGTCTGGCTGGTCATGAAAGGCGGCACTCACGTTGGTCAGCATCTCCAACTGCTGAGCCAGTTCTACATCGGCTACACCGTGACCTGGGCCGGCAGCTTCGTGGGCTTGTTCTATGGGTTCCTGACCGGCTACGTCGCCGGTTGGGTGGTCGCGTGGATTTACAACCGCGTCGTCGCGCTCAAGAGCCGGTGAGCCAGCCGGCCGACTTGTCACCGGTTGCGGGACTGTGACATAATTTCAAGGTGGGGAATCTGATTCACATTGGTCTCATCGGCTGCGGCGCGATCGCGCGGCAGGCCCACCTGCCGGTGCTGCGACGGGCGGGCGGGGTCCGGGTTGCCGCCGTGGCGGACGCCGCGCCGCAACAATTACCGCCGGGCGTGCCGGGATTTACAGATTACCGGCAGCTGCTGGACTTGCCGGACATCATGGCCGTGGTGATTACGGCCCCGACCTCACTCCACGCGGAAATCGCCGAAGCCGCTTTCGCGCGCGGCAAACATGTCTATCTGGAGAAGCCGCTGGCCATCAGCCAGTCCGAGGCCGACCGGGTCGTGAGCGCATGGCGGCGGGCGGGAACCGTCGGGATGATCGGGTTCAATTACCGTTTCAATCCCTTGCTTGCGGAGCTCCGGGAGCAGGTAAAAGCCTTGGGACAACTCGCGGCGGCCCGGTCGGTGTTCTCCCTGGCGGCGCGGGCTATGCCGAGTTGGAAGGACGCCCGCTCCACCGGCGGCGGCGTGTTGCTCGACCTCGCGTCGCACCATGTGGATCTGGCCCGGTTTTTGTTCGGCGAGGAAATTGTCGCCGTCCGCGCCACGGTACGCGCGGTTCAACGCGAGGCGGACACGGCGACGCTCGAGCTACGGTTTGCCTCCGGCTGTCGGCTGCAGTCGTTCTTCTCGTGGTGCGCGGTGGAAGAGGATCGCTGGGAAATCTACGGCACCATGGGCAAAGCGATGGTCAACCGCTACGGCGGCGGGCTGGGGTACCGGCTGCGGAAACGCGGGGCCCCGGGCGGCGATCCATCCTACCGGATCGCGCTCGAACATTTTCTCCAAGCCGTGCGCCGCGGCGCACCGGCGCAGCCGGATTTCGCAGATGGTTTACAAAGCCTGCGAGTCATCCTCGCGGCAGAAGAGTCTGCCAAGTCGGGCTTGGAAGTTTTATTATGAATCAACCGCAACTCTCCGTGATCGTCATCACGCCCGACACTGTCGCCACTGTGGCGACCACACTGCGCCGGTTGCGCGCGCAGTCGGTGGTGGAGCAGATCGAACTCGTGCTCGTTACGCCCGCACCCGCCGAAGTGCCCGGGTTCAATTGGGTGAAGACCGTGGCAATGGAAGTGCGGCATTCCACGGCGGCCGCCCGGGCTGCCGGAGTGCGAGCCGCCACGGCGCCGGTGGTGGCGTTTGTGGAGGATCATTCCTTTCCCCAACCGGGCTGGGCGGCGGCGTTGTTGGCAGCGCATCAGGAGCCATGGGCGGGCGTTGGTCCGGCCCTGCGCAACGGCAATCCCGGCTCGCTGACCAGTTGGGCCAACCTCATCATCGAATATGCGCCGTGGCTCGACCCACTTCCGCGTGGGCCGATGACGCTCATTCCCGGGCACAACAGCTCTTACAAGCGCGCGGTGCTGTTGACGTATGGCGACCGGCTGGAAAGCATGCTCGACGCGGAGGGGGTTTTGCACTGGGACCTGCAAGCGCGGGGCGAGCGCCTGTTGCTGGAGCCGGCCGCCAAGACGGAACACGTCAATTTTTCGCGGCTTGGGCCCTCGCTGAAGCTGCGGTTCCTCGGCGGGCGATTGTTCGCGGCGGCGCGCGCGCGGGGTTGGGCGTGGGGCCACCGGCTGGTTTACATCTGCGGCTCCCCGCTGATCCCGTTGGTTCGATTTGTAAAGATCCTGCGGGAAGCAAAACCGGGGCGGTTTCCCCGGGCGGCCTTGCCCTTGGTCCTGCTGGGGTTGTTTGTGGACGGGTTTGGTGAATGCATCGGCTATCTAGCCGGCGCGGGCGAAACGATGCGCGGGCTCAGCGAGATGGAATTTCATCGTGAACGATTCCTGACGGATGGCGACCGGCAGGCCTGGGAGGCGGCGGCGAAGTGAGCCTGGAACTATCCGTCCTCCTGTTCACGCCGACGAATTACGATGTGCTCCGGCGGACGATGCGCCACCTGCGTGCCCAGACCGCATGTGCTGAAATCGAGGTTCTCGTGGCGGCGCGGGTCGCGGCTGATGTGACTGTCCCGCCGGATGAAGTGGGCGGGTTGGCGGACGTTCGGGTTGTGGAAGTCGGTCCCGTGAAAACTCTGGCCGCGGCCCAAGCGCGGCTGATCCGGCAGGCCCGGGCGCCGGTCGTCGTGCTCGGCGA
>OMJI01000231.1 GCA_900299315.1 Verrucomicrobiota bacterium
ATGGACGTGAAAGTGGACGGCTATGTGCCCACGCCCCGGCACGGCAAGCCGGTCGAGATCAACGCGCTCTGGTTGAACGCGCACCTGATGCTGGCAGAGCTGGAAGAGAAGGTGGCGAATGATTCTCACGCCGCGGTGCTGTTGCGCAAGCAGGCCGACCAGATCGCGGCGGCGTTCCTGAAGACGTTTTGGAACGCGGAGGGGAACTATCTTTTCGACGTGGTCCGGCCTGATTTCCGCGACCCGGCCATCCGTCCGAACCAGATTTTTGCGCTGAGCCTGCCGTACTGCCCGCTCAACGAGACCCAGCAGAAAGCGGTCTTGGAGATCGTGACCAAGCACCTGCTTACGCCGTACGGACTGCGCACACTCGCGCCGTCACACGAGAAGTTCGTCGCCAAATACACCGGCAACCGGTGGCAACGCGACTGCGCCTACCATCAAGGCACCGTCTGGCCGTGGCTGATTGGCCCGTATTGCGACGCCTATGTCCGCGTCCACGGCGCCGGCAAGGCGCAACGAAAGGAGCTCAGCCGGATCATCCAGCCGCTGCTGGATCACCTGGAAGATGCCGGGCTGGGGACAATCAGCGAAATTTTCGACGGCGACCACCCGTTCCGCCCAGTCGGCTGCTTCGCCCAAGCGTGGAGCGTGTCAGAAGTGCTGCGAGTCTACGACACATACTTGCGTGCCAGCTGAATCATCCGGTAGTATCACCCAATGCAATCCACCTCACAGTTGTTGGCGGGCAAGACCGGTATTGTTTTTGGCGTCGCGAACAAGCGTTCCATCGCTTGGGCAATCGCACAGGCTTGGGCCGAGGCGGGAGCGAAGTTGGCTTTCACCTATCAAGGCGAGCGGCTCAAGGAGAACGTCGAGGAGCTGGTGGGCACGTTCGGACCGGGGACGCCGATCTATCCGTGCGATGTGACGCGGGACGAGGACATCGCCCGGGTTTTCGAGCAGGTGGGGAAGGAGTTTGGCCGGTTGGATGTGATGTTGCATTCGGTGGCGTTTGCCCCGAAGGACGCGCTGGAAGGGGAATTCGTCAACACCAGCCGGGAGGCCTTTCGGATTGCGCACGACGTCAGCGCGTATTCGCTGGTCGCTTTAGCCCGGGGGGCCGCGCCGTTGATGACGAACGGCGGCTCCATCATCACGATGAGCTATTACGGCGCGGTCAAGGTGGTGCCGCACTACAACGTCATGGGCGTGGCCAAGGCGTCCTTGGAAGCCTCCGTCCGCTACCTCGCCTACGATCTCGGCCCAAAGAAAATCCGGGTCAACGCCATCAGCGCCGGGGCGGTCAACACGCTGGCGGCGCGGGGGATTTCCGGGTTCACGGCGATGCTCAAGCATTACGAGGAGCACGCCCCCCTCAAGCGCAACCTCGAACCGCGCGAACTGGGTTCGGCCGGGCTCTTTCTGGCCAGCGACATGTCCACGGCGACTACCGGACAGGTCATCTACGTCGATTCCGGCTACGAAATCATGGGGATGTAGCCGCGCGCGGCGTTCAAACTTGTCGCGTTGGCTGGACACTTCCACAAATTGCTAGGCTTCACACCGATCCGAACAAACCATCCGAGTGTTCACTGCTCGTAACCCCTTGGTGATGGCTGTCTTGACACTCCTGCCCTCGGCCCGTATGAACATGTCGTTCACCGTGGCTTGTCGCTTGCTAGACACGGACTGAACACTGTCCGTGCGCGGTTGACATGTCGTAGCGGCGACGATTCATGGCGAAGGCGAAAATACTAGTCCTCGACCAGGACATTTCCTGGACGTTGATGATTTCGGAGGCCCTCATCAAGGAGGACTACGAGGTGTTCTCCGCCAACCGCGCCACCGACGCTCTCCTCCTGCTGCAGGTCCGCAGCGCCGATGTCGTCGTCGCCGACATCAACCTGCCGGACTCCGACCCGATGACGTTCTTGGAACAACTCCGGCAGCAACACCCAGACATCGCGCTTATCGTCTGCACCGCGCGGCCGACCATCCCGCAAGCGGTGGCGACGATCCGGCTCGGTGCGCATGACTACCGGGAAAAAGCCGTCACCCCGGACTGCATCATCGGGATCAAGGAATCTGTCGCTGGTGCCGTCGCCGAACGCGGCCGGGATCTCCGGGCGAGAGTGCCGGACGTCCGCCAGCGCGGTTTGCTCGCGGCCCCGGCGCAGGGATTCTACGGCATCGTCAGCCAGAACGCGCAGATGCAGGACATCTTCGAGTTGATCCAGACCATCGCCGACAGCGTCGCCAATGTCTTGATCTACGGCGAGACCGGCACCGGCAAGGAACTCGTCGCCCGCGCCATTCACGAGGCGAGCAGCCGGCATGGGAAACCGTTCGTGACGATGGACTGTTCGGCGCTGGCCCGGGAGCTGATGGAAAGCGAGTTGTTCGGCCACGAGAAAGGCGCGTTTACCGGGGCGCACGACCGGCACATCGGCCGGTTCGAGCGCGCCAATACCGGGACGCTGTTCCTCGATGAAGTTGCCAACATCGACCTCGCCATCCAAGCCAAGCTGCTGCGCGTGCTCCAATCCCGGACCTTCGAGCGCGTCGGCGGCCAGAAATCCATCTCCGTCGATGTGCGCATCATCGCGGCGACGAATGTGCCACTGGAGGAACTTGTCGCCGCCGGCAAGTTTCGCGAAGACCTTTATCACCGGCTGAACGTCGTCGAGATCAACATCCCGCCGCTGCAGGAGCGCGCCGAGGATATCCCGTTGTTGGCGATGGAATTTCTCAAGCGGTTCGCCAAGCAGAACAGCAAAGATGTCCGTGGGTTCTCCGATGTCGCCGTGAACACCTTGTGCGGCTACCGCTGGCCCGGTAACGTCCGCGAACTCGAAAACGTCATCCTCCAAGCCGTCGTGCTCGCGAAGTCACCGTTGATTGATTCCAGCGACCTGCCGCGCCGCATCACGCAACCGGCCGAGGGCAGCGTGGCGCTCCCGACCAAGCTCGCGGCGCAACTCGAAGAACCCGAGAAGCAAATCCTCGTCAACGCCATCCGTCAGCACGGCGGCAACATCAAGCGCACCGCCGAAATGTTGGAAATCAGCCGCACCACGCTTTACGCGAAGTTGAAGAAATATCAGATCGACCCCGACGCGATCCGGTAAGCGTGATCACTCCACCGGCTTGTTCACGCGCCACAACATCAGCAACTCCTCGCCCCGCCGGTTCGGCCACGAACGCGGGACCTTGTCGAACACGAGTTCAAACCGCCGGCCGAAGCGCTGGAGCAACTCTTCCCGAGTCGCGCCGAACGGTGGACCTTCGTCAGTGCTCATGTTGAAGAAAATCCCGAGCAGATGACCACCGGGTTTCAAGACCCGGGCCGCCGCTTCGACATACCGGTCGCGCAGGTCGGGGTGAATCGCGCAGAAGCAGGTGTGCTCAAAGACCCAGTCGTACTGGCCGGTATGCGTGAGAAAATCGCCGACCACATACCGAATCCCCGGCGCCGTGACCGCTCCCTGTAGCGCGCGCGCCGAGACATCCAAGCCGGTGACATCAAATCCGTACCGGGCAAGCTCCCGGCAATCATGTCCTCGCCCGCAGCCGGGTACCAAAACCGTTGTAGCGGCCGCCGTCCCGGCGGCTCCGTTGGATTTGCCGCCGGGGCCGGCGGCCACTACACGATGCAGATCGTGCGCGAGGAAATCCACCAGACCCCGTGACGGCTCACCCTTGTCCCACGGCGTGTCACCGGTCCGGTAGCGTTCATCCCACGCCGGGGCGTCGAGCGGGCCGCGCGGTTTGCCGATGTGTCCGTAATCCATGCCGGCATCATCGGGATTCGGTTTGATTTCGGCAAGTCGCTTGTTTACCGTGCGCGCCGTGGCGACGAACTCCCTGAATGTCACGGCGGCAGTGAAGCGCCGGTATTCCGCCGGCGCGCGACGTGCCGAACAAGCTCTCTGTTGTCCCGTCAGCTACCGGCCCGAGTACCTCAAGATCATCCCGGCAGAAATTATCGAACGCGATTACGGCTGCGGCGATCCCTCCCGGCACGTGCGCGAGGGCGAGACAGTGCTCGATCTCGGCAGCGGTGGCGGAAAAATTTGTTACATCGCGGCCCAAGTTGTCGGCGCCAAGGGCAAGGTCATCGGCGTGGACATGAACGACGATATGCTCGCGCTCGCCCGCAAATACCAGAAGCAGGTCGGCGTTCGGCTCGGCTACCACAACGTCGAGTTCCGCAAGGGCGAGATTGAACACGTCACGCAAGTCGTCGCCTGCGACTCCATCGACGTCGTCGTTTCCAACTGCGTGCTCAACCTCGTCCGGCACGACGCAAAGCCGCAGTTGTTCCGCGAGATATTTGCGGTGCTCAAGAAAGGCGGCCGGGCAGTCATCTCCGACATCGTCAGTGACGAGGACGTGCCGGTCGCGATGCAGCGGAACGCGAAACTCTGGAGCGGTTGCCTCAGTGGCGCGCTCCGTGAAGATGAATTTTTGCAAGCGTTTGAAAAAGCTGGCTTCCATGGCATTCAGATCTTGGAGCGCGACGAGAAACCCTGGCAGACGGTGAAGGGGATCGAGTTCCGCTCGCTGACCGTCGTTGCCTACAAGGGCAAACAAGGCGACTGCTGGGAGCGAAATCAGGCGGTCATCTACAACGGCCCGTTCCGGCAGGTGTACGACGACGACGGCCACGTCTACCGGCGCGGGGAACGCGTGGCGGTCTGCGACAAGACGTACCGGCTCTTGCAACGCGAGCCGTACGCCGGTCACTTCACGGCGGTGCCGCCGCGCCGGGAGATCCCGCTGGCGAAAGCCAAACCGTTCGCCTGCGGTCGCGCGCGACTCCGCGACCCGCGCGAGACGAAAGGCAAATCGTTCAAGGCGACGACATCGCATGGCTCCTGTTGCTGCTAACCGGTTCGCGGAACAACTCGGCAAGCCGCTGCGGCGGGCGCAGACGGAGATCCTCCAGATCAACGTCGGCAAGCTCTGCAACCAGACCTGCGGACATTGCCACGTCAACGCCGGGCCTGGACGCAAAGAAATCATGACGCGCGCGACCGTCGACCGGGTCGTGGATTGGCTGGCGCAGACCGACATTCCGAAGGTGGACATCACCGGCGGGGCGCCCGAAATCATTCCGGATTTCCGGTATCTCGTGGAGCGGGTGAAGGCGTTGAAGCGCCACGTCATGGACCGGTGCAACTTGACCATCTTCTTCGAGCCCGGTCACGAAGACCTACCGGACTTCCTCGCGCGGCACGAAATTGAAGTCATCGCGTCGTTGCCGTGCTACACGGCCGGTAACGTGGATGCGCAACGCGGCGACGGCGTGTTCGACAAAAGCATCCGCGCGCTGCAATGGCTCAACCGGCTGGGCTACGGCACCCGGTTGCCGCTGAACCTCGTCTACAATCCACTCGGCGCGAAGCTGCCGGGGCCGCAGGCGGAGCTGGAGGCGGATTACAAGGCGGAGTTGCAGGCGCACTTCGGCATCGTCTTTCACCGGCTCTACACCATCACCAACATGCCCATCGCCCGGTTCGCCGCGTGGCTGCGGCACAACGGTGAGTACGACCACTACATGGACTTGCTCATCGCCAACTTCAACCCATCGTCCGTCGATGGCTTGATGTGTCGCAACACCCTCAGTATTGGCTGGCGCGGCGAGGTGTACGACTGCGATTTCAACCAGATGCTCGACCTGCAATGGCAGGATGGCCGGCCGCTGTTCCTCTGGGACATCAACCCGGCATCCATCGCCGACCGCGCGATCATCACCGGCGACCACTGTTTCGGTTGCACGGCGGGGGCGGGGAGCAGTTGTGGTGGCGCCATCCTGAAAACTCCATGCCCCTCGCCATAATCATTCCTGCGCGGAACGAAGCCGGTTGCATCGGCGCCGTCCTGCAACGCATCCCGGCAGGGCTCGCGCAGCAGATCATCGTCGTCGACAACGGCAGCACCGACGCCACCGGCCTTATCGCGTTACAAGCCGGGGCTGAGGTCTACCGGGAAGAACGGCGCGGCTACGGCCAAGCCTGTCTGACCGGCCTGGCTCACCTGCGCGATGAGATTGATGTGATAGCGGTCCTTGATGCCGATGGGAGTGACGATCCGCAGTTGCTGCAGAAACTACTGCAACTCGACGATGCTGATTTCATCGTCACGGTGCGCACGCTCGGTCTGGCAAAAGCCAACCTCTCGCCCCAACAAAAATTCGGCAATTGGCTCGCCTGTTCCCTGATCCGCCTCATCTGGGGCTACCGGTACAAGGACCTTGGGCCACTTCGCGTCATCCGCCGCGACGCGCTCGACCGGCTGCAGATGCGCGACCCGACTTGGGGCTGGAACGTCGAGATGCAAATCAAAGCCGTCCAACACCGGCTCCGCATCCGGCAGGTGGACATTCCGTATGGCCACCGGATTGCCGGCGAGTCGAAGATTTCCGGGAGCCTGATCGGGACAGTGAAAGCTGGTTGGAAAATCCTCCTGACGATTGCCAAATTGCGCCTCTGTGAAAACCGAACTGCTCATCATCCTGGCCCGGTACCCCACGTACGGGCGCGTGAAGACGCGACTCGCCGCTGAGATCGGCAAGGCCGCCGCGCTGCGGGTCTACCGGCACTTGCTCGAACACCATCAGCGGGAATTCCGGCAATGTAGCTATGATGTCGAATGGCATTACACACCGGCTCGATCACCGTTTCGGCGATTGGAGAACAATTGCCGGCCACAATCGGACGGTGACCTCGGCGAACGGATGTGCGCGAGTTTCTCCGGAGCGTTCGAGCGAGGTTACCGGCGGGTGGTGATGATTGGAACGGATGCGCCGGAGATGTCGGCGCGGACGGTCCGGCATGCGTTCCGGTTATTGCGCCGGGAGCGGGCTGTGTTTCAGCCGACGACCGACGGCGGGTATGCGCTCATCGGGTTGGCGGAGATGGTGGATGTGTTTTCCGGTATGCCGTGGAGCACGCACCGACTCATGGCCGCGACGCGGCGGCGCGTCAAATGCGCGGAGTTGCCGGTGACGTTCGACATCGACACGGCGGCGGATCTGGAGCGGTATCGTCAGTACAGTTCGAGCCGGTTGAAGAAGACGTCGCGCGCGCTGCCGCCGCTGCTGGAGTTGAAGTAGGAGAAGTCGATCCGGTCGATCCCGGTGTTGTTCGTCCCCGCCAACGTGCCGCTGATGTTTTTGAACGCGCCGTCCATCAACCGGGTGATGGTCACGCTGTAGCTGTTCGGGCCGGTCAGCGTGAACACGATGTGCAGACCGCGTTGGGTGAATCCCACACCGGTCGAGACGCTGGCCCCGCTGGCGTCGTGGAGCCGGTAGACGGAGTCACCGCCGTTGAAGAAGAACTCGAAGCGCGCTTCCCCAGTGGAACTCTGCAACGCGAACCCGGTCTTCGTGCCGGCACCGTCGAGGCAGCCGTTGTCGAAGTCGAACGAGAGCGACTGGCCGGGCACCAGTGCGCCGACGTGGAACCGGCGGACGGCGTGTGCGGTGTCGCTGGTGTTGGCCCACATGCCAAAGGCCGCGTTGAAGACATTCACTCCGGGGCCGCACGGCGGACAGTTGCCGACTCCGTCGTTGAAACAGCCGTTGCCATTGGAATCGCCGATGAAGAAGCCGCTGTTGGCGCCGGCACTCAGTTGCCAGGGCTCGAAGCCGGTGCCGCCGTTGGCCGCGTTGGCGAAGCCGCCGGCATAGGTCGACTGCGACGCGTCGTCGTAGGCCGCTGGCCGGGCCGAGGTGGCGAGCCGGTAGAACTTCCTCGGCTGCGTCGCCGCGCCCACGTCCGTGACTGGGGTGGAATCGACGTGCCCCCAGACAACTTGCGCGAACTGCCAGTTGCCGAGCGTCAGGTCGCCGCAAGTCTGGAGCGTGTACTTCTGCGGGAGTTGGGAGGTGAACTCCAGCCGCACGTCGTTACCCTGCCGGCGGATGTCGAAGACGCGCAGCGAACTGCGTCCGTCGCGCGGGTCGGTGCCGGCGTTGAACTCGGCAAAGTTGCTGCGTCCATCGCCATCGGGATCGTCGGCAGCGAGCGCCAAGCCGCCGAAGTTCAGTTGTTCCCACCAATCGGGGATGTTGTTCATGTTCGTGTCGGGCGCGCTGACTTGGACGGTGACGGTCGCGAGGTTCGAGTCGTTGTAGCCGTTGTTGGCGGCGAACGTGAAGCGGTCGCTGCCGGCGTAACCTTGCTCGGGGAAATAGGTGGCGGTCGAGCCGCTCAACGCGACGGTGCCGTGTGCCGGTTGGGAAACGATGCGGAGATTCGACGCGCTCGCCGTGAGCGGAATCGCCACGGAGTTGCCAGCGGTGGTTGTGGCGGAAGTGTTGTTCGCGGTCGGGAATCCCCGGGACGTCGGGTTGCTGTTCGGTTGGCCATTGATGACGTCGTGGCAGCCATAACAACTGATCTGTTGTCCGCGCCAGTACGCCTTCGTGCCGAACTTGTCGGTGGTGACCGACCGGTCGGCTTGTGCGCGCGAGAGGACTGTGCCTTCGTAATTCAGGCCGTGACACGCGCGGCACTGGCCGTAGCCGCCGTTGGCTTGAACGATGTCGGGATGATTCTGCGCCCACGAACTGCCGAGGGGATGCATCCCGTGCGGGCCGTTACGGAACAAGGCGTTCGATGGCTGCACGCCGTGGCAGGCATCGCATTCCACGATCATGCCGGCATGGCCCTGAAGCATTTCGTTCTGCCGGTTGTCATTGCGCCACGCGCTGGGGAACTCGGCGTGCGTCGAGCCGTGACACGCCGAACATTGCAGGCCGCCATGGCCTTTCGAGAACCGGTAGAGCGAGATGCCGGGGGCGGGCGTGTTCGGATTGGTTGCGAACGTCTGCTCAGCCGGTAGGCGCAGGTTGCCGCCAACGAGAGCGTCGGTGTAGCGGATCACGCCGGTGCTGTTGGTCGCGGTGCCGACGTGACACGCCTGGCAGTTCGGCTCCATCAACCAGCCGGTACGAGCGGGACTGCCGACCGCGCTCATGTTGCCGTGGCAACTCTGGCATTGCATCTCCATCGTGCCGTCGGCGGCGACCGCCTTGCCCATCGCGCCGCGCAAGCAACGCGTGACTGAGCCGGGATGACAGGTGTAACAGGCGAGGCGGTTATTCGAGGCGTCGAGTGTCTGGCTGTTGCGTGGGTCGATGACGCTGGCGTGGTGACCGTGCATGGAAGTCGTGAGCGGCGGGATGTTGAGTAGTTGGGGCAGCGGGAGCGCTTCGGATTTGTGACACGACGCACAGATGAAGGGGTGCTTGTCGGTGACGACTGTCGCGTAAAGCCCGGCAGCGTTGTAGGAATTAGACGACAGGGCGGCGGCGTACAGAGCCGGATTGGCGGCCCACTGTTTCTCGTCGTGCAAACGAAGAATGTTGAGCCGGTAATCGCGGCCGGGACTTG
>OMJI01000232.1 GCA_900299315.1 Verrucomicrobiota bacterium
CAGACCACCGGCGCGGACGCCACCGGCCAACGGAAGTTCTTCTCGCTCGACTGGCCCACCCAATTCCCGCCCGGCCTGACGACCTACCGGGTCCACTATCACCTGCCGGTCTTCCCGAGTGAGTTGCCGAGCACGCTCAGCGAAGTGGAGCAGTTCCTGACCGGCCCGCTTCCCGAATGTCCGCTCATCATCGAGACGTACACCTGGCCCCAGCAACTCCGCGGGCGCGACCGGCTCGTCGACAACATCTGCCGCGAGATCGAGTGGGTCCGCAGCAAAATTTGACTTGTTTGCGGCGGCGGTTTCGGGGTAATTATCTCGCGTGCGAGTCAGGAGGCTCTAATGAAAAGTCTGCATATCTCTCTCATTGTTACCGGATTACTGGCGCTGGGTAATGTTTGCCCCGCCGCTCCCGTTGAATCCACCGAATCCAGCCGCGTTGTCGCGTTGCAGAAGGTCGATTCCTTCCTCAGCGAACAAGTCGTGGCGGCCCAGATGGAATCCCTCGGGATGACCAAAGCTGAAGTCACCGCCCGCTTGGCGACGCTCAGTGACACCGAGTTGGCGACGCTGGCCGGGCAGATCGACCTGCTCCAAGCCGGTGGCACGATCCAAGGCGGCAACCCGCACCCCTCGGGAGTGCTTGGCTGCATCTTCAAGCCGGTCGGCCGCTTCTTCTACAACCTGTACCAGCTCATCTTCTGTTGGGGTCACTTCAACATTGATTGAGCGCGCGCGCTCAGCGTACCGCGGCCTGCCCTGAACGTTCGGGGCAGGCCGTTTTGTTCTCCCCATGCTGCTCCCCGCCCAAATCATCCAGAGGAAACGTGACGGTCACGCGCTGACCGAGGAAGAAATCCGCTTCTTCATCACCGGCTTCACGGACGGCTCGTTGCCCGATTACCAGATGGCCGCGCTGGCGATGGCGATCTGTTTCCGTGGAATGAATTTCGACGAGACGCTGTGGTTGACCCGCGCCATGGTCGAGTCGGGGGAGGTCGTCCCGTGGCCGACCGGCCCGTACCGCGCCGACAAACACTCGACCGGCGGCATCGGCGACAAGGTTTCGCTCATCCTCGCCCCGCTTGTCGCCGCCTGCGGCGTGGAAGTGCCGATGATCTCCGGACGCGGTCTCGGCCCCACCGGCGGGACACTCGACAAGCTGGAAAGCATCCCCGGCTTCCGCACCAATCTTTCCCTGCGCGAACTCATGTGCGTCACCGGCAGCGTCGGCTGCTGCATCACCGGCGCCACCCCGGAAATCGCCCCGGCTGACAAAAAGCTCTACGCGCTCCGCGACGTCACCGCCACCGTCTCGTGCCTCCCTCTCATCGTCGCGAGCATCATGAGCAAGAAACTCGCGGAGAACATCGACGGTCTCGTCCTCGATGTGAAATGGGGCAGCGGCGCTTTCATGCGCACCCGGGAATCCTCAGCCGAGCTCGCCCGGGCCATGGTGGAAGTCGGCAAGCGGTACGGCAAAAAAGTCTGCGCCCTCCAGACCGACATGAATCAACCGCTCGGCCAGTGCATCGGCAACGCGCTCGAGGTCCGGGAGTGTTTGGAGATCCTCGAAGGTTCTGTAGCCGCGCTTGCCAAGCGCGGCCACAGCGACCTCCTCGACGTCACCTTCGCGCTCGCCGCTGAGATGTTAATCTTGGCCGGGGCTGCGAAAAGTGTTGCAGCGGCGCGGGAAATTTTGCAGAAGAAACTCGCCCGTGGCGAAGCGCGCGCGAAGTTTGAGGCGATGGTCGCGGCCCAAGGCGGAGAACCGGCGGCGAGTTTGCCGGTCGCCAAGCACCAACGCGCGATACCAGCGGCGGCCACGGGATATGTTCATGCGATTGAATGCAATCAACTCGGATATGCTGTCATCGCCCTCGGGGGCGGCCGCCGCGTGGCCAGTGATGCGATTGATTTTGCCGTCGGGTTCGAACTGCCAAAGAAAATCGGTGACGCCGTCCAGCGCGGCGAGCCGCTCATGATCATGCATTACAACGACACCGCCCGCGCGACCGAGGCCGAGCGCATGGTCCGGCAGGCGTACACCATCGCGCCCGAGCCGGCGCGCGACCGGCAGCCGTTGATCGTGGCGAAGTTTGACTAGTCATGGCGACCAACCTCAAAGAAACGAAGGAATTCATCGAGGCCAAGCTCACCGGCTTCAAACCGGAAGTGGCCATCGTCGTCGGCTCCGGGCTGGGCGGCATCGCGGACTTGATCACGAAGCCGGTGGTCATCCCCTACAAGGACATCCCCCATTTTCCCAAACCTTCCGTGCCCGGCCATGCGGGGCAAATCGTCTGCGGTCAGCTGGGCAACAAGAACGTGCTCGTGTTGAACGGCCGGTTTCACCTCTACGAAGGCCGTAGCCTGGAAGAAGTTGTCTACCCGATCCACGTCATCGACGCGCTCGGCGTGAAGACCTTGATCATCACCAACGCCGCCGGCGGCATCAACCCGTCGTTCAACCCGGGCAACTTGATGATCATCGAGGACCACATCAACTTCCTCGGCGTCAACCCGCTCCTCGGCGGCGTCAACGGCAGCGGCATCAAGTTCACCGACATGACGCAGGCGTACTCCACCCGTCTCCGTGAAAAACTCGATGCTGCCGCCGAGAAACTCCAGATCCAAATCTGGCGCGGGGTCTACCTCGCCACCCCCGGCCCGTCCTACGAAACGCCGGCCGAGATCAAGGCGTTCGCGTGGATCGGGGCCGACGCCGTTGGCATGAGCACCGTGCCGGAAGTTCTCGTGGCCCGGTACCACAACATCGAAGTCGCCGGCATCTCCTGCATCACCAACCTCGCCGCCGGCATCTCCAGTAAACGCCTCTCCCACGACGAAGTCCTCGCTGTCGGCGCCGCCACGCAGGAGAAACTCGCCAAGCTTCTCACCGAATTCATCGGGATGCTGTGAAACGTTCTTCCAAAGTGGGAGCGGCCTCAGCGCCACGACGGGCCGGAGGTCGGAGCGCCAAGGCTCCTCCCACATTGCAAAACCTGATCCGCGCCGCCCGTAGCGCCCAAAAACACGCTCACGCGCCCTACTCCGAATTTCCCGTCGGCGCCGCATTGCTCACCAGCACCGGCAAAATCTTCACCGGCTGCAATGTCGAGAACGCCAGCTTCGGCCTCACCATCTGCGCCGAGCGCGTCGCCGTCACCAAGGCCGTCAGCGAAGGCTACCGGAAGTTCCGGGCCATCGCCGTCGTTGCGCCGCACAAGACACTCACCCCATGCGGCGCCTGCCGGCAGTTCCTCGCCGAGTTCGGTGACATCGAAATCATCTGCGCTGACTCCCGCCGCCCCGGCAACCCCCGCAACTTCCGCCTGAGCCAATTGCTCCCCGAAGCATTCGGGCTGTGATAAAAACCTTTTTGGGAAACCCATGAGATCAGACACAGTCAAAAAAGGCGCTGAGCGGGCGCCGCACCGGAGTTTGTTGCGGGCAACGGGAAGCATTGAGTCGGAGGCGGATTTCTCCAAGCCGTTCATTGCGATTGCGAACAGCTATACCGACTGCATTCCCGGCCATGCCCACCTGAATGAAATCGGCCAGTTGGTGAAGCGGATGGTGCGCGAAGCCGGTGGGGTGCCGTTCATCTTCAACACCATTGGCGTCGATGACGGCATTGCGATGGGGCATGGCGGGATGAAGTACTCGCTGCCGTCGCGCGAGTTGATTGCCGACTGCGTCGAGACGATGGTGCGGGCGCATTGTTTCGACGGGATGATCTGCATCCCGAACTGCGACAAGATCGTGCCGGGCATGTTGATGGCCACGATGCGGCTGAACATCCCGACGATTTTTGTCAGCGGCGGACCGATGGCGGCCGGGATTGCCCAGCATGCGACCGAGGGGGATTTACCGGCGCATCTGCAGGGCGCGGCGAAGAAGTCGGATTTAATCTCGGTCTTCAAGGCTGTCGGCGAGTTGCAGACCGGCAAGATCAACGAAGAGGAATTGGCGAAGCTCGAGCAGTCGGCGTGTCCGACGTGCGGTTCGTGCTCCGGGATGTTCACGGCGAACTCGATGAATTGCCTCTGCGAAGCGCTCGGCATCGCGTTACCGGGCAATGGGACAATTCTCGCCGTCTCGAAGGAGCGCGAGGCGCTTTACCGGCGCGCGGCGCAGATGATTTTGAAATTGGTGGAGTGGGATTTGAAACCGCGCGACATCGCGACACTGGCGGCGTTCGACAATGCGCTCGCGCTTGATGTGGCGATGGGCGGTTCGACGAACACGATTCTGCACACGCTCGCTATCGCGCGCGAAGCCGGTATTCCCTACGACATCGCACGGATTGACGCCATTTCGCGGCGCGTGCCGTGTCTGTGCAAGGTGTCACCGTCGTCGGATTATCACGTGCAGGATGTTCAGCGAGCCGGTGGGATCCACACGATTCTCGGCGAATTGAGGCGGCTCGGCGCACTGGAATTGAATTGCAAGACCGTGACCTGCAAGACGATTGGGCAGAACATCGACGAATGGGATGTGCGCTCGGACAAATGCACCGATTGGGCGAAAGTCACGCGCGTGTCGGGCGCCTCCGCCATCGTCGTTGATCCGGACGACAAGCTGGGACACGCGGCGCGCACGGCGTCCGGTAATCTCGCGCCCAAACCGATGATGTTTTTCCCCGGTGACGAGCTGGCGCTCACGTTCTGGCGCGACGCGGCGGCGTGGAACGCCGGTGATGTCGAGGCGCAACTGGCGCTCTTCTCCGACAAGATCACCGTCAAGATGCCCGGCGATGTGACGCTGAAGGGCAAAGACCAACTCCGCGCCGCAATCGAGCAACAGATGCGCGACTCAGCCGGCTTGGTTCGCGCCGAGCTGGGCGAGTACCGGGGGCTACCGGTCTTGTTGTTCTGGAAGTACGAGAAAGCCGGTGGGCGTAACCGGTTCGCGATGGTGCGTGCCAAGAATTTGAAGAAGTGGGTCATCGCCCGCGCCGAGTTCGACACCGACCCGAAGCATCTGGCGAAGGTGCAACCGAGCGGGTTGATGCCGCACGACCCGGCGTTCCTGTTCCATGCGCAGGATTGCATCCGCAGCGCCGACAAGGCGTACACGAAGGATGGCGGACTCGCGATTCTCTACGGCCAGCTCGCGCCGCAAGGCAGCGTGGTGAAGACGGCCGGTATCAGTGACGGGTTTAAGAAGTATTGTGGCGAGGCGTTCGTGTTCGAGGGGCCGTGCGTGATTTTCGAGAGTCAGGAAGAAGCCTGTGCCGGTATTCTTGGCGGTAAGGTGAAGGCCGGGGATGTGGTGATCATCCGCAACGAAGGTCCGCGCGGGGGGCCGGGCATGCAGGAGATGCTGAGCCCGACGAGCTACATCGCCGGCATGGGACTCGGGGACAAGGTGGCGTTGATCACGGATGGCCGATTCAGCGGCGGGACGGCTGGGGCGTGCATCGGCCACGTGAGCCCCGAGGCAGCGGAAGGCGGCCCGATCGGCTTGCTGCGCAATGGCGACCGGCTCCGCATCGATTTTCCGAATCGCAAGATCGACATTCTCGTCGGCGAAACGGAGCTGGCGGAGCGGCGCAAGACGGTCCAGCCGGTGAAACGCGAGTTGACCGGCTGGCTGGCGCGTTACCAGAAGCTGGTGACCAACGCGAGTTCGGGCGGCGTCCTGAGTTAAGCGGGGCGTCACCGGATTGTCACAATGCCGTTGCACGCTCGTCGCCGGAGTGGCATAACTTGGACGCATGGGTGAGACCCTACTGATAGTCGATGACGAGCAGGACGTGGTGGATTTGCTCGTCTATAACCTCCAACGCGCCGGCTACAAGACCGTGACCGCTCGCGACGGGGCGGCCGCCTTGGACAAAGCCCGAGACTTGATGCCGGCGTTGATCATTCTGGACCTGATGCTGCCGGGGATGGAAGGCACAGAGGTTTGCAAGCGGCTCCGCGCGGACTCGAAGACGGCCGGCATTCCCGTGATCATGCTGACGGCCAAGGCGGAGGAAGTCGACCGGATCGTGGGCTTGGAACTGGGCGCGGACGATTACGTCACGAAGCCGTTCAGCCCCCGGGAACTGACGTTGAGGGTGAAGTCGGTGTTGCGACGCGCGAAGGGCGATGGCGAGCCGGCGGAGGTGTTGAAATTCGGCGATCTCGTTGTGGACATCGCCAAGCACACGGCGAGTTTGAAGGACAAGGACTTGGACCTGACCGCCACGGAGTTCAAGCTACTCACGACGATGATGGAACGGCGCGGTCGCGTGCAGACCCGGGACCGCTTGCTGACGGATGTCTGGGGTTACGAGGGCGACGTGGACACGCGCACCGTGGACACGCACATGCGACGGTTGCGGGAGAAGCTCGGCAAGGTGGCGGATTTGATCGAGACCGTGCGCGGCGTGGGCTACCGGTTTAGCGACAACAGCTAGCGCAGCCACTCGATGACTTTGTAGGACGCGGCTGCCACGATGCCAGCGCAGGGAATCGTCAGCACCCACGCCCAGACCACCCGGCGGGCGACACCCCACCGAACGGCTGACAGCCGTTGAACGGAACCCACCCCGACGATTGCCCCGGTAATCGTGTGCGTCGTGCTGACCGGGATGCCCCACTTGGCGGAGAGGAACAGCGACACCGCCGCGGCGGATTCGGCGCAGGCACCGCCGTAGGGACGGAGCTTGGTGATTTTCATGCCCATCGTCTTCACGATGCGCCAGCCACCGGCCATCGTCCCCAAGCCGATCGCGAGATGGCAAACGAGCACAATCCAGAACGGGAACTCAATGCTGCCGGCCGCGAACGCGGCTTGTTGCGATTTCCAGACGGTGGCATAGAGCAACGCGGCGATGATGCCCATCGTCTTCTGCGCGTCGTTGGTGCCGTGGCCAAGACTGTAAGCGGCGGCAGATAAGAGTTGGATGCCCCGGAACCACCGGTCAACTTTGAGGGCGGAAACCCGGCGTAACGCCCAGAGCAAGAGGAACGTCAGCAACAATCCCAGGGTCAGACCAATCATCGGCGCCAACACGATGAACTCCACGGTCGCAACAACTTTGGTGGTGTGCAGCACGCCGCCCCACTTGCCGGCATGCACCATCGCGGCCCCGCCGAAACCTCCCAACAGCGCATGGGAGGAGCTGGAGGGTAATCCGCCGTACCACGTGATGAGGTTCCACACGATTGCGCCGAGCAACCCGGCAAAGATGACTTCCGGCGTCACGTAATCCGCGTGGACCCACTTCGCGACGGCATTGGCGACGTGGACTCCGAAAAGCCAGGCGGCGGCGAAATTCCACCACGCGGCCCAGCAGACCGCTTGGAATGGGCGTAGCACCCCGGTGCCCACGATGGTCGCGATGGAATTGGCGGCGTCGTGGAAGCCGTTGATGAAATCGAAAGCGAGCGCGGCGATAAAAATCAACGCGACGTAAGGGTGGTTGAAGATCGCGACCAGGTCTCGCAGGAACGCTTCCATGTCAGCTCATCTTGACGATCACGCCCTGCATCACGTTGGCCACATCCTCCAGCCGGTCGGTAACGGCCTCCATCTCCTCGTAGATATCCTTCCACTTGATGACCTTGATCGGGTCCTTCTCAGTCTCGAACAAATCGGTCAGCGCGTCGTGGAGTATGTCATCCCCGGCATTTTCGACTTCGTGGATCGCGATGCAATCGCGCATCACTTGTTCGTAGTTCTTGGCCGAGCGCATGCCTTTGACAGCATCGAGCAACTTCTCGCAGCCGCGCAAAATCTGCTTCGCCATGTTGACCGCGTGAACGGTCGGCTTGTCGATGCCGAAGAAAGCCATGCGATTGGCGGAGGCGTTGATGAGATCCACCACGTCGTCGATGCGCAGGATGATCGCGTGAATATCCTCCCGGTCCAGCGGCGTGACGAAGGTCTTGTTGAGATGATCCATCGTCGTGTGCGCCACCTCATCACACGCGTGCTCCACCGCCTTCAGCTCCCGCGCGATCGGGTCCGCATCCGTGTAGTTCTCCGTGAGCTTGAGAATCAACTTAGCGGCGCTGACGGAATGCTCCGCTGCCCGCTCGAAGTGTCCGAAAAAATCGTATTCTTGGGGAATTAACCTCGCCAACATAAAACCTCACCTCCAGCGAGTTGTGTAACGAATATGTTACGAATTAGCAACAGCCGCGTGCGGTTTTTTCCAAACGAATTGCCTTGCCGCAACTGCTCCGGTATCGTCCCACCGCTGGTGAAGCTACGGCTCCAATGGAAGATGTTTCTCGCAGTGGCCGCCCTGCTGGTCTCCTTGCTGGCAGCGGTGAACCTCGGGCTGACGCTTTTCCTGCCGCCCTACCTCACCGGCGTGATCCGCGGCGATTTGTTGCGCGACGCCCATCTCGCTGCTGATGCCATGCAACCGATCCTGACCAGCTCGCCGGTGGATCTGCCGGCCGTGGATAATCTGGCCCACTCACTTGCCGCTCACTCCCGGCTTCGCGTCACCGTCATCGCGCCGGACGGCACTGTGATTGGCGAATCCGAAAAATCCCATGCTGAACTCGCGCAAGTCGAAAACCATCTCCACCGGCCCGAAGTTCAGTCCGCCCTGACCGAGGGTTTTGGCGTCGCGACTCGCCACAGCGGAACGATTGATGTCGACCTGCTCTACGCCGCCGTGCGCGTGCCCGGTGCTGATCAGAAATCCTATTTCGTGCGCGTCGCCTTGCCGCTGTACCAGATTCATCGCACCACCCGGCACGTCCAACTCACCGTCCTTGTAGCCAGCATCATCGTCGCCCTCGCCGCGCTGCCGGTGGCTTACTTGCTCTCGCGGCGCATCAGCGAACCACTCGAAGACATGCGCCAGATGGCCGTCCGTGTTGCCCAAGGCAATCTCAACGCCCGCGTCCCGACCAATCTCGATGGCGAGTTGGCCGACCTCGCCGTGTCCCTCAACTCCATGGCCGAGCAACTCGATCAACGCCTGCGCGAACTCACCGCGGAAAAAGCCGAACTTTCCGCCACACTCGCCAATATGACCGAGGGAGTTCTGGTCGTGGACGCCGCCGGCAAGATCCGCCTCGCCAACCAGGCGCTCCAGCAACAACTCGGCGTCACCTCGGTCATCCTCGGCCACACCGCGCTCGAAGTGTTCCGCAACGCCGCGCTCTACGAATTGATCCAGCAGGCGCTGACCACCGACCAAATCGCCACGCAGGAACTCACTCTCCATGCCGGTGACGAGCGAACCTACGAGATCAACGCTGCCCGGCTGCGCGGCCACGGCGGGGAATGCGTCGGTGCCGTTCTCGTTTTGCACGACATCACCCGGCTGCAAGCCCTCGAAAACATCCGTCGCGAATTCGTCGCCAACGTCAGTCACGAACTCCGCACGCCCCTCTCCATCATCAAGGGCTACGTCGAAACCCTCCTCGAAGATCCCCGGCCCGATCCCGCGACGGCTGACAACTTCTTGCGCACCATCCAGCGTCACTCTGGCCGGCTGGAATCGCTCATCGGCGACCTCCTCACTATTTCCGCCCTCGAATCTCAACAGGCCCGAATCACCACCGGCGCCGTCTCACTCCGCAGTGTGGCCGAAGCCGCCCGGGACGAACTCGCTCCCCAAGCCGCCACGCGGAAAACCCGGCTCGACATCGAAATTCCCACCGGCTTCCCCGCCGCTCAAGGCGACGCCAGCCGGCTCCACCAAGTCTTCGTCAACCTGCTCGACAACGCCATCAAGTACACGCCGCCCGGCTCGCGTGTCGCCATTCAAGCGCGGGACGCCGGTTCCCAACTCGAAATCTGCGTGGCCGACAACGGCCCCGGCATTGCCGCCGAGCATCTGCCGCGCGTCTTCGAGCGGTTCTACCGGGTGGACAAGGCCCGCAGCCGCGATCTGGGCGGTACCGGCCTCGGCTTGAGCATCGTCAAACACATCATCCAAGCCCACGGCGGGCGCGTCTGGGCCGAGAGCGAACCCGGCAAGGGCAGCCGCTTCTACTTCACCGTGCCGCGCGCTTGACATATTCGCTTATGCGAATATGCTTTTTTGCCGTGAAACTGCGCGTGCTCTTTCTGTGTACCGGTAACTCATGTCGCAGCCACATGGGCGAAGGCTGGCTGCGGCATCTCGCCGGTGACCGGTACGAATCCCTCAGCGCCGGTGCCAAGCCCGCGGGTTACGTCCACCCGCTCGCGATTCGCGTGATGGCGGAGGCGGGTGTGGACCTGACCGGCCACCGTTCCAAGTCGATTGATGAGTTTGCCGGTCAGCCACTCGATGTACTGGTCACAGTCTGTGACAACGCGCGCGAATCCTGTCCGGTATTCGCGGGCGCCAACCGGACCATTCACCACAGCTTCGCCGACCCGGCCCATGCGACCGGCTCCGAGACGGAACAACTAGCCGTGTTTCGCCGTGTCCGGGATGAAATCCGGGCGTGGGTGGAGGAGTTCATCCGTGGACAAGCCTGATCAACTCTTCAAGGCATTCGCCGATGAAACCCGTCTGCGCTTGCTGAACCTGCTCGCCCAACGCGAACATTGCGTTTGCGAATTTCAGAGTATCCTCCGCGTGCCGCAGCCGAAAATTTCCCGGCACTTGGCCTATCTGCGGCGCAGCGGTTTGGTGAAGGAGACGCGTCACGGCAAAATGATCATGTACGCGCTGGCCGAGCCGACCGGGCCTCTACACGCGACGCTGGTCCGGTGTGTGAAAGGTTGCTTCCAAGAGATTGATTTCCTGCAACGCGACATCGAACGAGATAAGAAAACCAAACCCATCCTCTGCTTTTAGCCGGTAGGGCGCGACCGCCGGGCGCGCCGTTCCGCGATCAACCAACTATCCAGCGGCGCGCCCGGCGGTCGCGCCCTACCAGAAATTATGACCGAGCATATCGCCCGCAAACTATCCGTCCTCGATCGGTATCTCACGCTCTGGATTTTCCTCGCGATGGGCGCCGGGGTAGCGCTGGGGCACTTCGCACCGGGCACGCCGGCATTCATGAACCGGTTCGACGTCGGCAGTACGAACGTTCCCATCGCCATCGGATTGATCCTAATGATGTACCCACCGTTGGCCAAGGTGAAGTACGAGCAAATGGGCAAGGTGTTCAGCAGCTGGCGCATTCTCGCGCTGTCGCTCGTCCAGAACTGGATCGTCGGCCCAATCCTGATGTTTGCGCTGGCCATCGTTTTCTTACGCGGTCATCCGGATTACATGACCGGCCTGATCCTCGTCGGCATTGCGCGCTGCATCGCGATGGTGCTGGTCTGGAACGAACTCGCCAAAGGCAACAGCGAATACGCCGCCGGGCTCGTGGCGCTCAATAGCGTCTTCCAAATCCTCTTCTTCGGCGTCTATGCGTGGATCTTCATCACCATCCTCCCCACATGGTTCGGGCTGGCCGGCAGCGTGGTGAACGTGACCGTCGCCCAGATTTTCAAGAGCGTGATGGTCTATCTCGGCATCCCGTTCTTCGGCGGAATACTGACGCGCGCACTGCTCCTGCCGGCCAAGGGCCGGGAATGGTACGAGCAGGCATTTATCCCGCGCATCGCGCCGGTCACGCTTGTCGCGCTGCTGTTCACCATTGTGGCGATGTTCAGCTTCAAGGGCGAAGCTATTGTGAAAATCCCGCTCGACGTGGCGCGGATCGCGTTGCCGCTGGCTATCTACTTTGCCGGTATGTTCCTCGTCAGCTTCTTCGTGGCCAAGAAACTCGGCGCCGATTACAGCCGGTCCGCCACGCTCGCGTTCACCGCTGCCGGCAATAATTTCGAACTGGCCATTGCCGTCGCGATTGCCGTCTTCGGCATCCAAAGCGGCGTCGCCTTCGCCGCAGTTGTAGGTCCGCTCGTGGAAGTACCGGCGCTCATCGGGTTGGTCAACGTCGCGCTGGCCTTCCGCCGACGTTGGTTCGCCACGCCCTCACTTGAGGGCCAGCCGGGCCAGATAGCCGCAGAGGTAGATTAACAACCACGCCGGTAGGGCAAAGATCAGGATCGCGACCAGGGCGCTCTCGCTCCACGGGATCAGCCGGGCCTGCATCGGGTAAAGCGTGATCAGGAAATACGCGGAGAAGCGGGTGTGGCCGAGGATGGTGGCCAGTTTCTTGTCCTTCCGGCGGATGCCGAGGATCACGGTGAACGCCCCGACCGCCAAGCAACTCGCTGTCACGATCCACGGCAGTTTCATCTCGGTGAAGATGTAATCCCAGCTACCGGCCCGCGAGAGGTGCCAAGCCCAGTCCGCGCCGACGAGGATCATCATGACGCCGTTCACGACGGCCCGGCCGTAATTCATCTTCGCGTCGTAAACCTCGCCGAGGATCAACGTGGCGTAGACCGGCAGGATTCCCCAGACGGTGTTGAGATTCCCGAACGGCACCTGCAGCAAATGGATCAACTTGAGTAAATACGCCTCGACCGGCACACGTTCCTCCTTGCGGTTCCTTCTACCATACCGGGCCGAGTTGTTCTATAGTGCGCGCGTGATTCTCGAGATTACCAAGTACGGCCATCCTGTCCTGCGCGAGAAAGGCAAGCGCATCGACCGGATCACGCCCGAGATCCGGCAGCTCGCCGCTGACATGATCGAGACGATGTACGCCGCCAGCGGCGTCGGCTTGGCCGCGCAACAAATCGGCCAGCCGCTGCAATTGACCGTGATCGACGTTTCCCAAAGCGAACAGCCGTGGGGCATGACGCCGTCGCTCCCGCAGCCGGTCATCCTCGTGAATCCCCAGTTACTCCACCCGGCAGGCGAACAGGTCGGCCAAGAAGGCTGCCTGAGCATCCCGGAGGTGGCCGCGGACATCCGTCGCGCCGAGAAAATCACGGTGCGCGCCCAAGACTTGGACGGCAACAACATCACGTTCGAGTGTACCGGCTTGCTGGCCCGCGCCGCGCAACACGAAGTGGATCATCTCAACGGCATCCTCTTCGTCGACCGGATGGATGCCGCCACCCGCGTCAGCCTCGCCGGCCAGTTGAAGCGCCTCCAAAAAGAAACGCTCGCCACCCTCGGCAAACCTTCCCGGCTCCGCCGCGCCCTCGCCAAACTGTGAAATTTCTCCGTACTGTCGCCAGCCTCTGTTCTGGTTTCCAGCATTACCGGGATGTCCGTGACGTCCCGGTCAGCAGCGCCATCAAGTACCTGCTCATCCTGATGGTGCTCGTGTCGCTCGTCTTGATGGCCAGCTTCGTCCCGTGGGTGTTTGGGCGCGCGGAGGATTTCGCCGCGTGGGCGGAAGGACACTTCCCCGCCTTCACCCTGAAGGGCGGCAAAGTCGTCACGCAGGTGGCCCAACCGTATTACTCGGGGGACGAAGACTTCCTGTTCGTGCTCGACACCACCGGCACCGTGACCAATGCCGATCCCAAGGCCGCGTTCGGCATGCTTTTCATGGAAGACAGTTTCCTGATGTGGGCCCGCTCCACCAACGCGCCGACCGCCACCGTCCAGAGCCGCCGCTCGCAGTTGCAGGGTTTCCCGGATGGCATCGTCAACGGCGACTACATCCGGCGCCTGATCCGGTCCTTTCTCTGGGTCGGGCTGCCGTTCCTGTACGTGATCCTCGTGCTCGTCGGGACGCTGACGTGCCTGCTGCAAGCATATCTGTTTTCGGTGGTCGCCTCATTCACCGAGCGCTCCATGCCCTCGCCGCTCAGCATGAACCAGCTTCTCAGCGTCGCCATTCACGCCGTCACCCCGGCCGCCATCATCTTCGCCGTTTACATGAGCTTTCGGCTCAACGAAGTGAACCTCTGGCTAATCTATCTGGTCGCGTATGGGATCTTCCTGATTGGCGGTACGAATGCCTGCCGGGAACTTCCCGAGAAGCACGAAGACGACACGCCCCCGGTGCTCTGACTACACCGAGAAACTCTCGCCGCAGGAACAAGTCGCCGTCGCGTTCGGGTTGTGGATCTTGAACCCACCGCCAATCAGCTTGTCCTGAAAATCAATCTCCGAGCCGGACACGTACAGCGCCGACTTCACATCCACCAACACCGGCACCCCGGCACTCTGGATCAAAATATCCTTCGGCGTCGGCGGATTCTTTTCAAAATCCATCTTGTACTCCAGCCCGGCACACCCCCCGCCGACAATCTTCACCCGCAACGCCCCGGTAGAGATGCCGTCCCGCTCCATCAACTGCCGCATCTTCCGCCCGGCAGCCTCGGTAAGCTTGACGAGTTTCTCCGACCC
>OMJI01000233.1 GCA_900299315.1 Verrucomicrobiota bacterium
CGACGACGACGGCACGATGGTGTGCTGTTTCTCGCGGAAGAAATCCAAGAACGACTGGCGAATTTCAGCGGAAGTCATGGAACGGCAAGCCCGGTAATGCGGCGGGGGCTATTCGCCCTTGGCCTTCTTCGGCAAATGGGCGCCGGCACGGATGCGGGCGTACACCTCGGCGATGACGGCGTCGAGGACCTTCGGGTTGGCCTTAAGGAAATCCTTCGAGGCTTCCCGGCCTTGGCCAATCTGTTCGCCCTTGAACGCGAGCCACGAACCTTTGCGTTCGAGCACTTCGAGGTCAGTCGCCACGTCAATCACCGAGCCTTCGCGCGCGATGCCGACGTCGTACATGATGTCGAACTCCGCCTCGGCAAACGGCGGCGCGACTTTATTTTTCACAACCTTCGCGCGCACGTGGCTGCCCACGACGCGGCCGGTCGGGTCTTTGATGACGTTGAGCCGGCGCATGTCAATGCGGACGCTGGAGTAGAACTTCAGCGCACGCCCACCGGGTGTCGTCTCTGGACTGCCAAACATCACGCCGATCTTCTCGCGAATCTGGTTGGTGAAAATGCAGGCTGTTTTTGCCTTGTGAATCGCCGCCGTCAGCTTGCGCATGGCCTGCGACATCAACCTCGCCTGCGCGCCGACGGTCGCATCGCCCATCGCGCCTTCCAACTCCGCCCTCGGCACGAGCGCTGCCACGGAGTCCACCACCACCACATCCACCGCGTTGCTACGGATGAGCGTCTCGGCAATCGTCAGCGCTTCCTCGCCGCTATCCGGTTGGCTGACGAGCAAATCTTCGAGGTTCACGCCGATGCGCTTCGCGTAGGCGGGATCAAGCGCGTGCTCCACGTCCACGAACGCCGCCAAGCCACCGGCCTTTTGCGCGTTGGCGATGACGCTGAGCATCAGCGTCGTCTTGCCGCTGCTTTCCGGCCCGTACACTTCCGTGATCCGGCCGCGCGGAATGCCGCCCACGCCAAGCCCGAGGTCGAGCGACAACGCGCCGGTCGGGATGATCGGGATGTCCGTGCGCGCAATCTCGTCGCCCAACCGCATGATCGACCCGCTGCCAAACTGCTTCTCGATCGCGGCAACGGCGACTTGCAGGTTCTTATCCTTCAACGCGGAGTCTTTTTCTTTGGCTTCAACTTTGGCCGGCATCTGCGCGCTCTCCTTTTAGTTTGTGCGACGAAATCTTCGTGTAAATCGAACCTTGGGGATGCAACTGACTCCGAAAGAGATGAACCTCGTCCACCCGCATCGTCCCGAATCCCTGCGTTGTAAGGGAATCCAAAGCACGTGTCAACGCGGCATCCGGGCGCGGAAACTTGATCCGCCCAAGCGTCAAATGCGCCGCAAACTCCCGGTGTTCTTTGACCAAACCCAGACCGCGAACAACATCCGCCAACATGGCCAACTGTCCAAGATTGTCGCGACACCCCACCCAAATCACCCGAGGCCGATTCAAGTCCGGGAAGCCGCCTACACCGAAAACTTCCACGGAAAATGAACTTAACGTAGTGAGTGCATTCTCCAGACCTGCGGAGATCACTGGCAGCCTCTCCTCCGCCACATCACCCAGAAATTGCAGCGTGAGATGCAGGTTCTCCACCCTGCTCCACGAAACTTTCACTCCCAGCGGTTTCTGCTGCAATCTGCTCTGCGCAGCGCCAATCGCATCGCGCACATCAGCCGGCAGGTCCACCGCGATAAACGCGCGGATCACTTCGCAATCAACTCCCGGCGCAGCAGGTCGAGGGCGGTTTGGGCGACAAAGAATTTAAATGTTTCCCGGTCGAGGAGCCATTGTTGTTTCAGGCACACGGTACGGGTAGGTGTGGCGAGCGCGACGTAAACGAGACCGACCGGCTTTTCGGGTGTGCCGCCGGTGGGACCGGCGATGCCAGTGGCGCTGAGGGCGAACGTGGCGCCGCTGCGCTGCCGGGCACCTTCGGCCATCGCGCACGCGACCGGTTCACTGACGGCGCCGTGTTCCGCGAGGAGATCACCGGGGACACCGAGGTCGCGCTGCTTGGCTTGGTTACTATAGGTGACCCAGCCACCAAGGAATGCCGCGCTGCTGCCGCTGACGTTCGTGAGCCGGTGGGCGATTTGTCCGCCGGTACAGGATTCAGCCGTCGCGACTGTCTGGCCGGCGGCGGTGAGGAGTTTGATGACGATATCTTCGAGCCGGTCATCACCCATCCCAAAAATGGATTCTCTGAGCTCCGCGCGGATCCGTCGTTCGGCTTCGTCGTTCGTGGGTTTATCCGAGATGATGCGGACCTCGACTTCGCCCATTCTCGCGCAGTAGCCAAGTTCCAAGCCGGTAAGGCTGGCAAGCACTGGCGCGACTTTTTCCTCCACCTGCGACTCACCAAGCCCGGCCACCTTGAAGACCCGGCAGTCGAGTGCAGGACGACCGGGCAGCCGTGGGAGAACGTGGTTCTCGACCATCGGCTTGAGCTCGCGCGGTGGCCCGGGCAGCAGGAAAAGCTGGCGGTCTTGATGTTCCAGATACAACCCCGGCGCGGTGCCGTTGGGGTTCGGCAGGACGGTCGCGCCCTCAGGAACCATGGATTGAACATCAACTGATTGCGGTTTGTGGATGCCGCGTTTGCGGAATCGTTCGGTGATGGCAGCGGCGACGGTTTCGTCGCGGAGCAACTTCCGTCCGCACAACTCGGCCACGACGTCGCGGGTGAAATCGTCGCTCGTCGGACCAAGTCCGCCGGTAATGATGATGACCTCGCTGCGAGCCATGGCCTCGGCAACCACGGCGCGCATCTCGGCGCGGTCGTCGCTCACGGATGTCTGCCGGCAGAACCGCAGGCCACGCTCGCCGAGTTTGCGGGCGAGGTAGTTGACGTGGGTGTTGACGGTGAAGCCGAGCAGCAACTCGCTGCCGGTGTTGATGAGTTCAATTTTCACGTTTTCGTCCTGAATGCGGCAGGATCTCCTTGGGCAAGTTGGCCGCGCGATACGCCGGGTCGCCGATGGTACCGCCGACGTCGTATTCGAGGAGCACGCCGATGATCTTGGTGAGGATGTTGATGCCGGGAATGCTGCGGAGGAACTGGGCTTGGACGCGAAAGTCGAGTTTGCCATCGAACCGCACACTACCGGGTGCCTTGGCCGTGAAGACACCGGCCTCGACGGTGAGGTTGTCCGAGCGCCACGCGTAATCCCGGATTTTGAAGTCCGCCTTGGCGCTGGTGGCCTTCGTGTTGCCGAGTATTTGCGAGAGCAACCCAAAGATCGGCGCTTCCCACAACACGCCGTCCGCCAAAACCAACGAACCACTGCCGACAAGGTTGTGCGCGTCATCGCCCGCGCCGGTGAGCTCCATCTGGCCGGTCAGGAAACCGGTGGCGTTGGCTTTACCACTGATGTCGGTCAGCATCTTGTTCACATCGCTGCGCTGCACGGCAAGGTTGAACCGGTAGGTGGTGTTCGTACCCAGCAGGTCAAACTGCGCGTTGCCGGTCAATTGGCCGTCATAAAAGTCCGCCTTGAAATCTTCGATTCGGAACGTGTTATTCGTGAACACCAAGTTCGCCTCGGCCCGGTCGGCAGTGAACTTCCAATAGGAGAACTTCTCCCCGGTCACGTGCGCCGTCCAAGCCGTGTCCGCCGGCGTGTCAAAATCCACCCGTCCTTTCGCGTTACCATCGGTTCGGGTTCCAAACCGGTAGGAGCGCATCATCGTAGCCGCGCGCGGACCGAGAATCGGCGCCATCTCGTTTGGATTCGCCGTGCAGGCGATGTCGAAATCCACCCAGTTCTCGTTGAAGTTCGCCGTGATGCTGCCGGTGGCCTCGCCTTCTGGCCGCACGAGGCGCAGGTCCCGCGTCTCGAGCTGGCTTTGCCGCAGTTTCAACGTGGCTGAAGCGCGGGTCAGCTTCACTCCCCGGTAACTACACTCCCCGGCCTGAACAACCGCATCGTAGCCAAACGCGTCCGGGTCCACGAAATCGCCGGTGATCTGGGCAACCACGTGCGGCGAAGTCCCGAACCAACTCGGCTCGACGATCCGTTTCATCGCCGGCGACATCAGCGGCAGCAACTTCGGTGGGTCGAGCGTGCTTTCCAACTCGTAGGAGAAATCCGTGCTCTCGATGTTAAACTGCCCGTGCCCGGTCAGCCTGCCCTCGCGCATCACGATCAGCGCGTTGGTGATCGCCAGGTCCGGGCCGTGGTTCGCAAATTCAAAATCCACACGAAGAAAATCCACACCACGGAGCGTAAACGCCCCGGCCATCACCGAGCCCTGCAACTGCGGCAGCGGCCCGGTTTCGGGCGACAACACGTACCGGACTTGGATCCGCGGATTGTCGTGCACCTGCAACTCCCGGGCAATGGTCTGGCTGATCTCCGGTGGCGCGAACGCTGCAAACGCCGTCGGGTCAGTCGAACTCGTCACCTCCAAGTCGAACGCCCCGCGCGCGATGTCGTACTTGCCGCGAAACCGGACCGTGCCGCGGTACAACGCCAAGTCGAACTGCTCAAACTCCACCGCCCCGTCTTTCATCGTCACGACGATCCTTGCCTCGTCCACCTTGGCCCCGCGCAGTTCCATCCCCTGCCCTCGCAACCGGACTCGCGCCGTTCCTTCCAGTGGTCGGGCGAGATCGATGTCGAAACTCAAATCCAACTGCGGCGGGGCGGACACGCGGACCTGATTCAACTCGCGCACCACCTTCGTGACGAAGCGGAATGGCGACTGCCCCGGGGCCGGCGGTGTAGCTGTCCGAGCCGGTTTCAAAACGCCGGTGACATAGAGTTGTATGCCGCAGTACAAGCCGCTCAGCCGGTCGACCACCACCGCTCCATCCTCGCGGAATAGCACAGTCGCGTAGGCATCCCGCGCAGTGAACATCGACGCGCCTTTCTCATCCGGTGGTGTCGGCACCGCGACTGTGGCATTGGTGATTCGCAACGCCTTCAACGGCCGTTCGCGCCGCGTCAAGCCGTGCCAGTTCGGCACGAGCACCAATTCATCCACCTGCACCAACGTATGATTGGGATCCCGCGCATCCGCCAGCCGCGTCTCCCGCGCCACGATGCCGCGGAACAAATCGAGTCGGATCTCCCCGAACCGAACAGCCAGCCCGGTCCGCACCATTTGATCTTCGAGGATGCGGATTAGGAACGAGGGAAACCCGGACACATGGAGGTACGCCAACCCCACCAGCGCAAGCACCAAGGCCAAACCAATGAGTCGTCCGCAGAATCTAAAAAACCGGCGCACGCCGCATTTCTAGCCGCTCAAACTCCCCCGCGCAAGAGCGCCGGCTTATTTGCCGGCTTGGGGCGGCGGCTGGTTCGTGGTGGCCGGGGCGGCGAGCAAGTCTTTCGTCAACGTCTGCGCCGTCGGGGCCGGCAGGGAGAAAGAAAGATTCGGCTCACTCCACGCGGCTTCGGTACCGGCCAGCGCGAGCGTCACGGTCTTGTCACCGGCCGTGATGGTGAATGTGTGGTCTGGCTGATTCAACGCTACCGGCTTGGCCGACCGGAACTCCTCCGCATCTAGCCGCGCGAGAACATCGGCGAGGATATCCACACCATCGATGTCCAACACACCCTGCGCCGGCTCGACGAGACGCCACCGGGCCGCGGGGTCACGCGCCACGATGAGCTTGCCGGCGGGGCGCACGATCTCGATCTTCGAAATCTTAGCTGCCGTGAGATCCGCAACCCGCCGGCTGCGCAGCGCCCAATGATCACCGGGCAACGAACCGACGAAACTACCGGCTACGCCGTAGATGAACGGTTCGCTCTCGCGCTTCACGTAGGAGACGGTATTGGTGGCGGCCGGGGCGCTCACGAGCAATTGGCCGACAACATTGGTGCCGCTACCCTGCAACTTGACGATGACCTGCGGGACCGCCAGGCCGTACTTCTCCAAATCCGTCGCCACGTCGGCGGCGAACTGTTCCGCGCGCAAACCCCGGAGGTTCGCGAGTAGGTCACCGACACGCTTGGCATCGGCTTCCTCGGTCACGGGGACAGTGACGCGCCATTGGTCGTTGGTACGCGCCAAGACAAGCCGGTCGGTACCGCGCTGGATCTCGATGCCCTGCACGTCCGGGTCGTTGAATGCGAGGACACGCCGGTCGCGCAGATCAGCCACCGGCAGGTCGGACCGCTGGATGTCGGCAAGGTTGATGGTAAAGATGGCGTCAGAGTTTTTCAGCTTGGCGTAGACCTTCGATGCGTCGTTCGTCAGCGGGGCGCTGACCAGCAACGTGAGCACACCTTCGCTGCCGGACTTGCTGACGGTGATCTCGCGGGCGGGTTCGTTCAGCCGGTAGGTGTGCAAGTCCTTCGGATCGTCGCTGACGAAGTTGACGACGCGCAGCCCGGCCAATCCGTTGAGGAGTCCGCTCACCGCCGCCTGGTCGGCGCGCGTTGCAAGGGGCCGGACCAAGCTCCATAACTGCTCGCCATTCGTACCGCCGGCGCGGGTGAGTTCAGCCACACGCTCGGCATTCTTGAGTTCGACCCGGTTGGCCAGTGCGGGATCGAAGTCCATCAGGGTCCGGTCGCGGAAATCGGTGAGCGGGCGGGCGACGCGGTTGAAGATGGACTTGTTGGTGACGTAGACTTCCTTGCGACCCTCAACTTGAACGTAGACCGCATTCTTCGTCGGCGTCTCCGCCCCGATCAGAACGACTATCGGGCCGGCCTTGGTCGTGAGGGTGATTTTGGCGCGGGGCGCGGTCAGGCCCAGTTCGCCGAGGTTCATGCCGGCCAAGTCCTGCTCGGTGAGCGTGCGGTCCTTGTCCGCAAACTCCAGCCCGTCGATGATGGAACTGATCGAGCCGGTATCGGCGCGGTAATCGATCGGGCGCTTGATCTGCCACCGCTCGCCGCTCTTTTCCACGACGAGGGTCAGATTTGTGAGCGCAACCTCGACCCGGGTGACGTCGTCCGCGTTGAGAGTGAGCAATCGCCGGCTTTGCTCGCGCTGTTTCTCGGTGGTGGTGCCTTTCTTGTAATCCAGCAACACCACGCCGGCGAGGATGAGGGCGATGACGGCAAAGATGAGTGTCGTGCGGGCTTTCATTTGCGGCGACTCATCCAGACGGTGACACCCACGAACGCCACGACCAGCGGCATGCCGCCAATCGTCAGCAGGAACACCGCGCGGGTTTGGTTGGGCGTCATGCTGAGGCTGAATTCCTGCGGGAGCTTCGGCGCCACGGCGATGAGTTGTTCGCGCTGCAGCAGCCAGTTCAGGGAGTTCATGAAGAAGTCGAGGTTGCTGGGCGCACCGGGGAGCGTGCTGTTATCCAGAAATGCCGACGTACCCACCACCACCAAGCGCGTGGTGCCGAGCGCAAGTTCGACGCCCTCCGGGTGGCTCGTCTCCACCGCGACCGCCAACGGCAACGGCCCGCGGATGTCGGAGCCGGCATTGAACTCCATCGATTCGGAGTCCGGATTCGTTTCACCCCAGAAGGCCGGCGGGGTCTTCACCAACTCCGTCACACGCGGCGCATCTGGGCTGGCGGGCTGGTCCGGCCGGGCCAGTTGCCGGACCGACCGGGCGTACGGGAAAATGGTGTTCACGCGATTGAGCTTGGCGACGATCGGATGCGCGGCGTAATCGACGCCCAGCGCCTCGGCAAGCATCAACTCCGTGCCCAGCAACTTCCCGCCGCTGGCCACCGCCATGTCGTCATCCACCTGCACGCCCCATTGCTCCAGCAACGGCTTCAAGCCGGCATCCTTGCGGACGTCGAGCATGAAGACCGCGCGACCGTGGTTCTTGAGATACTTGTCGAGCTCCGCCAATTCGCCTTTGCTGAAGGGCGTGCGCGGCCCGGCAATGATGAGCGCCCCGGCATCGGTGGGGAAGGATTGCTTTTCGAGCAGGTTCCATTTCTCGACGGTGATGTTGTCGCGCTTGATGTACTGGGCCAGTGTGGAGTAGCCGTTTTGCCGGTCGAAGTCCTCGACATCACGCTCGCCGTGCCCAGTCAGAAAGTAGACTTTCGGCGGCGTGCCCTCGGTGACCTTCTGGATCGCAGCGAGGAACTCGCCTTCGCCCTTGAACGATTTCACGCGCTGGCCACCGCCCATCATGCCGTAACCCTGACTCTCGAGTTCGACCATCTCATCGAGCCTCACGTACTTGTGCCGGTCGCCTGCGGCGAAGATGACGACATCCGGGGAGTCGAGCTTGTACTTGTCCACGAGCGCCTTGGCCCGGGCGAGGTCGCGTTGGGGATCGACGTATTCCACGCGCAGTTTGTCGCCGCCGTAGATCTGGAATTCCTTCAGCAAGTTGCGGGCGTCCTGCAGGACCTTTTGGACGTACTCGACCTCGGAAGCTTCCGGGATGAACACGATCACGTCGAGCGGCTGCGGCAGGGAACGCAGCGCCTGTTTCGTCTTGTCCGCCAGTTCGTAGTACCGCGACCGCGTCCAGTCGAAGCGGTGGTAATGCCGGGCGGCTAACCAGTTGACCATGCCGAACAGCAGCACGGCGATGATGATCTGGAGCGCGACGTTGGCGCTGATGGTGAGCCGACGGAAGCGGATGTTGGGAATCTGTTCGTCAGCCATGATCTATCTCCACTTCCGCGACTCGACGATCCGCATCGTCACGAACAACACCAACGCCGTCCCGCTGATGTACAAGACCAAGGGCCGCACATCCACAAGGCCGCGGGAGAAATCCTCCATGTGCTCAAATGCGGAGATGCTCCGCACGATCTCCCCGGCCACGCCACCTTGGAAGATGAAGCCCAGCCAGTTCACGACGATCAGCAACAGAAACGTCGCCGCGAACGACATCAACGCCGCCGCCACCTGGTTCTTCGTCAGGGACGAAGTAAGCAAGCCGATGGCGATGAGAAATTGCCCGATCAGGAGTACACCAACGTAGCCGGCCAAGATCGGTCCCAAGTCGAGCGCCGCGCCGCCGGAGAATTTTTGCAGGATCAGGACGTAAAACCCGGTCAGCCCCCACATCAACGTGTAGAGCACGAACGCCCCGAGCCACTTCGCCGTCACCACTTCCGCCTCGGTCACCGGCGCGGTCATGAGCATCTCCACGGTACCGGCCCGCTTCTCCTCGGCGAACAACCGCATCGTGATCATCGGAATCACCACCAGCGACGGCAGCCAGAACATCTGGAACATGATCTTCATCGCCGTCAACTGCGTCGGCCCGCGGTTCAGATATTCCACCACCACCGCAAACGTCACCCCCATCACGATCAGGAAGAACATCAGCACGATGTATCCGAGAATGGACGCAAAGTAAGCGCCCAGTTCCCGTCGCAACAATGTCGGTACGTTTCTCATCGCAAACGCTGGCGCTGGTCGCGCCGGTCCTCCTCAGCTTCATCCTCGTCGCGCGTCACCTGCACAAACACATCCTCCAGCGATGTCCGGCCGCGGCTCAATTCCCGCAAATCCCAGCGTTCCGCCACGACTGCCCGGTAAATCGCCTCGCGCACGTCCGCCTCGCCGCTCGCATGGGCGACAAGCCGGACAAACCCATCACTCCCGGCCTCCGCTGTCACCGAGACAACACCCGGCAATGCCTGAACCACGACTGTGGCCGCATCCACCGGCGCCCGGACCTCGACCACCACCGGCGCCCCGGCACTCAACGTCTTCATCAAATTCTCCGGCGCGTCCGAGGCGAGAATCTTGCCGCGGTGGATGATCAAGACCCGGTTACAGGTCATCTCCACCTCCGGCAGGATGTGCGTCGAAATCAAAATGGTGTGCCGCTTGCCGAGGTCCTTGATCAACTGCCGCACCTGCCGGATCTGCACCGGGTCGAGGCCGATCGTCGGCTCATCGAGAATCAACAGATCCGGATCGCTCAACAACGCATCCGCCAGACCGACGCGTTGCCGGTACCCTTTCGAAAGCTGGCCGATCACGCGGCGGCGCACGTCGGTGATGCCGGTCATCTCCATGCAATCATCGATGCGCTCCTTCCGCTCCGCCCGGCGCACGTCCTTCAACCGCGCCCGAAACCGCAGGTACTCGATCACCCGCATGTCCTCGTAGAGCGGGTTGTTCTCCGGCATGTAGCCGATGTGCCGGCGGACGGCGAGCGAGTCCTCAAACACATCCATCCCCGCCACCTCGACGCGCCCCGCACTGGCAGGGATGAAGCCGGTGAGGATCCGCATCGTCGTGCTCTTGCCCGCGCCATTCGGCCCGAGAAAGCCGACAATCTCCCCGCGCTTTACCGTGAACGACACGTCGTGCAACGCCGTCACCCCGGCATAGCGCTTGGTCAAACCTTCAACTTTAATCATGGAATCCATGCGTCAGAAGCCACCGCCCTCTCCTCCAAGGGCAGGTTTTTGTAGCACACGCCCTTTGACCAATGCAAGGCACAGAACGTTCAACGCCAGGCTGCTTGACAACTCTCGATCCCGCGGCAAACTCCTCGCCGTGAAGGCGCCACCAAGTTTCTGGCAACTGCTCGCCGACCGGGTCGCTCGCGACGACAACGCCATTCACATCGCACTCCGAAATATCGACCAGTGGCTCGCGGCAGGCCACAGCGCCCCGCACCGGCTCGAAGAGTGGCGGGGCCTGTTGCTCGAAGCGCTGGCCTCTCCCGCCGGCCGAAACCGGCTCGTTGGCACGCTCACCGGCACTGACGCGGAAAGCTCGCGGCTGCGCGACTTTCATCCCTTTGCCGGCATCCTCACCCGCGAAGAACGTCGGCACACCCTCGAACTATGCAGCTACCGGCACTGATTCATCTGCTTGAATCCGCCCGGGCCATCGGCCGCTGTGATCGGATCATCGTCTTCGGCTCCAGCGCGCTTCTCGCTTCGTTTCCCGAACTCGGCGACGCGGGCCGACCGCTGGAACTTTCCTATGATGCCGACCTGTTCGTTGAACCGTGTGACCCGCAATTGGCGGCCGTGCTGCATGAGGCACTCGGGGATGGCAGCCTATTTGCGCAACGCAGTGGCTACCACGCCGATGTTCTTCGTCCGGAAATTTTGGCCGACCTTCCGCCAGGCTGGGAGCGGCGGCTCGTCCCCCTCCCCGGAATCCCCAACGCCTCAGCCCTGTCACCAGCCGACCTCGTCATCTTGAAACTTCAAGCAGGACGCGCGAAGGACCTCGACCTTTGCCGCCATCTCTTTCAGGAGCGGCTCCTTGCGCCTGATAAGGTGAAGCCGCTGCTCGACTCCACACCCTTACCGGAAAACGAGATCGTCGCGGTTTATGAGCGCTGGAAGTCTGTCACCAGCCAGGCATAACGACTGGCCTACTCGGCCGGCCACAGCCGCCGGGGGAGTTGCCAGAGTTTGGCGGTGCCGTCGGTGCTGCTGGTGAGGAGGGTTTTGCTGGTGGCGGGAATCGCGAGGGATGTGATCGCGCCGGTGTGGCCGGTCAGGGTGGCAATCTCTTTACCGGTGTTGATTTCCCAGATGCGGACGGCTTGGTCGTCGCCGCCGGCAATTACGTAGCGGGTGTTGGCGGTGAGTTGGACGGCACCGCGGCTGCCGTGGAACACTTGAAGTTCACGGCCGGTGCTGGGATTCCAGAGGCGAATTTCTTTGTCCTTACCGGCCGTCGCCAGCAACCGACCTGCGCAGCTCAGGCCGGTCACATCGGCAAATCCGACCCGCAACGTCTGGGTGTTCTGGCCATCGCTCAGGTTCCAAAATTTCACGGTGTCGTCTTCGCTGCCGGTGATGAGCGATGTCCCGTCGGGACTGAACGCGATGCACCCCACTTTCCAGCCGTGACCTGACAGTTGCCGGACCAACTGCAATCCCGGCAGTTCATAAATCTTCGCGCGATTGTCGTCGCCGCCGCTGGCGACGTACCGGCCGTTGGGGCTCACGGCGACACAGAGCGCCTGCCAGCCCAAGCCATCCGTCGCCTTCACCATCGTCCCCGTGCCGACGTCCCACAGGCGAATCGTTCCATCCCGGCCGCTCGAAACCAGCCAGCGTCCGTCGGGGCTGAACGCCACGCCGGTCACCGCCGCGCGATGCCCGGCCAGAGTCCGCAATTCCGTACCGGCCTTCACGTCCCAAATCTTGATTAGCCGATCTTCGGAACCGGTCGCCGCCAGCACGCCGTCGGGACTGACCGCGACGCACGTCACCGGGGCCGTGTGTCCCTTGAAGGTCTTCAACTCGCCACCGACTTCTTCCAGGATGCGCCGCTGCAGTTCGCGAGTCGTCGGCAGGTTCGGCACCAATGCTTCCGCGCGCTCCGCCGCGGCGCGCGCCGCCGAGAAGTCCCGGTGCTCGAATGCCGCGTTACCGGCCTGCAGGATATCGGCCGCCTCTTCGCGATTCACCGTGCCGATGAGCGACTGGGCTTGCGCGAGGCCCGCGAGGTACCGGGCTGGGGCAAACTGCCGGGCTTTCAACTTCGCCTCCGCCGCCGCAGCGAGTTCCGTGCGGAAAGATTCCCGGCTCGCGGCGAGTTCGGTGAGCCGGTTGCTGGCGCGGCTCTTCTCGTCCAACCGCAATTGCCAATCGCGCGCTTCGCTGACGGGGGAAATCCAAACTTGGCCGGTCGCGGTGGCGACGACGTACTGTTGCGGGCGCGCCGCCGGCAGCTTGGCGTGGCCGGCACCGTCGGTGGTTGCAACCTCCGGGTCTGTGAGGCTGGCGAAGAGTTGGTCGGGGGCGGTGGCGGCGAGGGCGTTGGCGAGGGATTTATCATCCGCGAGTTTGATAGTTGCGCCTGCGACGGGTGCAGAATTGGCCACAATCGCAACGGTGAGTACCGGTTTCTCAGCAGATTTCTCAGCTTTACCGCAGCCGGCAAAGAGAATCGCCAGCCCGGCAAGGCTCATCAGCAACTTCTTCATGGCACGCCTATTTAGCAGCAGGGGTGCCGGATTGGCGGCGACCTATTCCGCCTTCACGGCGACGCTCGTCGTCTGCTGCATCATGAAATTGCCGCGGCGCTCGGAGATCAGGACCACCATCGTGACCGAGTCACCGGCTTTCACATCGGCCAGTTCCTCCGCGAGCCGGTCGAGGGACTGAAACTCCTCGCCGCCGAGGTGGGTGATGACAATCCCGCGCCGGAACCCGGCCGCTGCTGCCGGGCTTTCCTTGCGAACGTCCGACACCAGCAGTCCTTGGGTGAACGACACGCCGAGCGCCTCCGCGAGGTCGCGGGTAAGTGGTTGGGCGGCGATGCCGAATTTTTTCCAGAGCAAGTCGGTGGCGGAGAGCTTGGGCAACGCGGCGAGTTTCACCGGCACCGTTCGTTTGTCGGCCAACGCGAGACGGACTTCATCCCCGGCCTTCTTCCGAATCAAGTGCCGTTGCAGCCGCAGCAGGTCCGTGAACGCTTGGTCGTCCACCGACTCCACCACATCCCCGGCTTTCAAGCCGGCCTTGGCTGCCGGGCTGCCGGGCTGGCAATCCGCGATTTGCAGGCGGCCTTGCTTGACCTCGAACCGCAGCCCGAGCCAGAGCCGGGCGCGTTTCTCCGGCGAGAACCACGCGCCGAGCATCCCGGCCACACGGCGGGCCGGGATCGCGAAGCCGATGCCCTCGGCTTGGGAAAGGATCGCCATGTTGATGCCGACGAGCTGGCCGCGCACGTTGATGAGCGGGCCGCCGCTGTTGCCGGGGTTGATGGCGGCGTCGGTCTGGAGAATGTCCTCGAACGTGACGTCGCCGGCGGTGTACTTTCGATCCTTCGCGCTGATGATGCCCTTGGTGACCGTGTGATCGAGACCGAACGGGTTGCCGACCGCGATGACGGTTTCGCCAAGCAACGGTTCCCGGTCACTCGCAATCTCCACCGCCGTCAACGGCCCCTTCGCGTCGATCTTCAACAAGGCCAGATCATTCTTCTCATCGCCGCTGATGTATTGCGCGTCGTATTGCGTCCCATCGGTCAGCACGACGTGAATCTTGCTCGCGCGACGGGTCACGTGGAAATTCGTCACGATCCAACCGTCCTCGTCGACAATCACACCGGACCCGAGGCTCTGGCCGCCATCCGGTTCGCGGCGGGGCTGACCGAAGAACTGGCGCCAGAAATCATCGAACGGATCCCGGTAACCGCGTTGCACGAGCCGTTCCGTGCTGATGTTCACCACGGCCGGCAGGACTTTCTGCACCGCCGTCACGACCGGATCCGGCGGCAAATCCTGGGCGCACAGGCTCAAGCTGGCTACCAGGCTGAGGAGAAAAACGATTCCAGTTTTCACGAGCCGCAGTATATGCTCTCACCCATGCAGCGGCAAGCGACCCGGTACGGCACACTGCGCGACCAATTGTTTCGCGAGCGTTTCGCCAATCTACTCCGCGAAACCGCAACCCCACTGCCGGTCAGCGAACGGCTCGTGCAGTGCATCTGGTACGACAAACGACTCGCAGCCGGCTTGCAGACGGCGGACGGAAGCGCGGTGGAAGTCGTCTTTCCCGGCTGGTGGAACCTCGAAGCGGGGCCCGATTTTCGCCACGCCACAGTGCGGATTGGCGGCGAGGAGTTGACCGGGGATGTCGAGATTCACCTGCGCGCCGACGACTGGTTTCACCACGCCCACCATCGCGACCCGCTTTACCGGCAGGTCATTCTGCACGTTGTGCTCTGGGACGCGGGCCGCGCGCCGCCTGGCATCCCGCAGCTCGTGCTCGAACACCAACTCGCCGCGCCGCTCGAACAGCTTTACGACGAAATCGATCTCGACGCCTATCCCCACAACGCCGGCAACCACAGCGGCCAGTGCTCGCAAATTCTTACCGGCTTGCCGACCGATCAAGTCGGCGCGCTGCTCGACGAAGCCGGCGACGAACGATTCGCTGCCAAGTCGCGCCGCTTCACCCGGTGGCTTGAACACACCGGCCCCGAACAGGCGTTCTACGAAGGCTGGATGGAAGCACTCGGTTACAAAGCCAACAAACTCGCCTTCCGCACGCTCGCGCAACGATTGCCGGTAACTCAAAGCGGGAGCGGCCTCAGTGCCGCTACCATGTTCGGCGTCGCCAACTTCCTGCCCACCACGCGCGCCGACGTCTACACCAAACGTCTCTGGTCAAGCTGGTGGAAACTCCGCCCGGATTTCGAGGACAAGATTCTGCCGACCGGCACGTGGAAACTCCACGGCATCCGCCCCGCCAACCATCCCCACCGGCGACTCGGCGCGGCGGTCGCGTTGCTGAAACGCCATCCCAACCTGATGGAAAAAGTTCTCGGCGCCATCGAGTCCGACGGCGATCCCCGCAAGCTCTTCGCCCAGATTCGGGACGATTATTGGAGCACCCACTTCACCCTCGGCGGCAAAGCCCAGAAAAAGGAAACCGATCTCATCGGCCAAGCCCGCGCCGACGAAATCGTCGCCAACATCGTTCTCCCCTTCGCCGCCGCCTACGCTGAGCAATCCGGTAACTCGCTTCTTGCTGGCAAGGTGCAAGCCCGGTACACCGCGCTACGACCCGCGCCGACGAACTCGATTCTCCGACTCGCCGGGCAACAACTCTTCGCCGGTGCCCCGTTTGCCAAGACGGCCCGGCAGCAACAAGGCCTCATCCAAATCTTCCAAGACTTCTGCCTGACTGACAAATCTGCCTGCGCCAACTGCCAGTTTCCCGAGCTCGTCCGCCGCTGGACTACCGGCCAGATTTAGCTATGGTGGCTTTGTGAAATGGCTTGGAATCATACTCGTGGCGACTGCTGCGGTCGCTCAGACGAATTACCCTCCGGGTCAAGCGCTCCGCCCGGTGGAAGTCCAGATCACCACGCCCCAACCGGCCAATCCGTTGCAGCCGGCCGACCCGTATTCCGTCCCAAACCTTCCCGACAAGAAACCCAACCGGCCGCTTCGCGTCACCACGCCGCCGACCGCGCGCGACATCACCAGTAACGCGCTCAAGCCGGTCAATCCCACTGTCAATCTTCCGCCCTTACCGGGCGACCCGCGCGCGGCAACGAACACCGCACCGGCTTCCGTCGGTCAGAGCTTTACGAACACCATTCACCAACCACTCCAACCCATCGTCCCCCAGCCATGAAATTTCTGCTGATCTTTTTATTCGCCGCCGCCGCACTCGCGGACCCGGTCGAACCGAGCAAGATGGTTCCCACGCCGCCCCGCAAAGCCGGCGATGCGAGCGGTGACGCCACTTCGATTACGCCGGCCGCCGTCAATCCCGGTGGTGCGTCGGCCACCGCCGTCACCCCGGGTTCCCTGCCCGATCCTAAGCTAGTCCAGCCCGCGACTCCGGCCGTTCCGGGTTCCGGTACCGCGCCGGCCGCCGCCACTCCGCTCGCACCGGCTTCCACCAACTGGTGGACCGGCACCGCCAAGCCGCCGCCACCGTCAGCGCCTTCGCCGTGGACTTCACAGCCGGCAAACAATCCCTGGCAACCGAAGCCCGGCAGTTCGCCGTGGAAGTGACGCGTCGCCCGCGCCCGACCGGTTTGCTACACTCCGCGCGCCGATGATTCCGCAATCGTACTACCGGTGTTGGGTGGAGGTGGATCTCGACGCGCTCCGGCAGAATGTCACCACGTTGCGCGCCAAGATCGGCCCGTCCGTCAAACTACTCGCCGTCGTGAAAGCGGACGCCTACGGCCACGGGCTCCCCCAAGTCGCGCGCGTCCTGATGCAATGCGGCGTTTATGGGTTCGCGGTCGCCAACCTCACCGAGGCGCTCGCCGTCCGGCAACTCGGCGGGCCGGGTTGGCCGATTCTCCTGTTCGGCAGCGCGCTCTCCTTCGAGTTGGACAAGCTCGTCGAACAAAACATCATCGCCACGGTTTCCTCGCTCGACGAAGCCCGGCAACTCAACGCTGTCGCCGCCGCGCTGGGCCGTGTCCATCCAATCCACATCGAAATCGACACCGCGATGGGCCGGGTGGGCCTATGGCACGAGACCGCCACCGGCGTGATTCGCGACATCGCCGCACTGCCCCACCTCCGCATCGAGGGACTCTACACACATTTCCCCAGCGCCGACGACAACCCGGCCGAGACGCGCCGCGAGTTGGAGCTTTTTCTCCAAGTAGCCGACCGGCGTTACTTGCTCCACGCGGCCAACAGCGCGGCGCTCTTGAACATACCGGAGTCGCACCTCCAGCTCGTCCGCCCCGGCCTCGCCCTCTACGGGATCGCGCCCGGCCTCACGCCGATTCTCGCTTTCAAGTCCCGCGTCGCCTTTGTGAAAGACGTCGCGCCCGGGCGCACGATTAGTTACGGGCAGACATTCACCGCGTCACGCCCGATGAAAATCGCCACCGTCGCTGCGGGTTACGGGGATGGTTATAGCCGGCACCTTTCGAACCGGGCGCAGGTGCTGATTGCCGGCCGGCGCTGTCCGGTATTGGGCCGAGTCACGATGGATCAGATCATGGTCGACGTGAGTGGGCTCGATGGTGTCCACAGCGGCGACGAGGTTGTGCTCATCGGCCGGCAGGGTTCCGAGCAGATCACCGCCGGCGAAGTGGCAGCGTGGGCGGACACCATCAGTTGGGAAATTCTTACCGGCATCAACAAGACCGTCCGCGTCCCGCGCGTCTATACCGGCCTGCACGCCGCGTGACTTGCGCCACTGCCGGGCGGGCGTATAGTCGTGGCAGAAGGAGGACGCGTGAAAGAGTCCCCGAAACCTACCCGCACGAACCGGATGAAGTGCGCGTGTGCCAGTTGCACTTGCACGGTGGATATGACCAAAGCCGTCCGACGCGGTAATCTCGTGTATTGCGGCGAAGCGTGCGCCTCAAAGGCCTGCACGGTCGAAACCTGCCGGTGCGAACACGATCACTGTGCGGCTTAACGCCGGCGTTTGGCCGAGTTCCACAGCGCATCGAGTTCGGCGAGGGAGCAGTCTTCCAGCTTGCGGCCGCTCTTGTGAACGGCGCGCTCAACCTGTTGGAAGCGCCCGGTAAACTTGCGGATGGCGCGGTTGAGCAAGTCCTCGGCTTGGAGACCTTCGAACCGGGCGAGGTTCACGGTCGCAAAGAGCAAATCGCCGAGTTCTTCTTCAAAATGTTTTCGGTGCCGGGCGCTCTTCAACTCGCAGAGTTCTTCCTCAATCTTCGCCAAGACATCCGCCTTAGATTTCCAGTCGAATCCGACCCGGGCGACTTTACGCTGCACTTTGTCAGCCTTGAGCAGCGCCGGCAGGTGCTTGGGCAATTCGTTGAGGATGCTGGTGGATTTGTTCTCCGCGCGTTTGATCTGCTCCCACTGCTTCAGGACTTCGGCGCTGTTGCGGGCCCGGGTCTTGCCAAAGACGTGCGGGTGCCGGTGGAGCAGCTTATCGGCAATGGACTTTGCCACGTCATCGAAATCAAACTCGTTCCGCTCCCCGGCCATCTGCGCGTGAAACACGACCTGCAGCAACAAGTCACCCAACTCATCCCGGAAGCCAGCCATGTCATTGGCGTCCAGGGCCTCGACCGCCTCGTAGCATTCTTCAATCAGATTGTGGCGGATGGAGAGGTGAGTCTGCTCGCGGTCCCACGGACAGCCGGTCGGGGAACGCAACCGCGCCATGATGCGGACAAGGCGGGCGACGTTTTTCGTTTGGGATTTGCGGCGCTTCACGGAAACAAATTGGGGGCAAAGCTGAGACGCCTTGCCCCCAAGAGTTAATGCCTCAATCCTTTAGCCTCGCGACCGTGAACCACCGGGGAACGCGAGTACCTTTTCCTCTTCCTCGGTCAGGGACGTCTCGCGGAGCGGCGCGGCTTGCTCGCGACGACGCATCTCCCAAAGCTTTTCGAGTTCGGTTTCCAAGGCACCGATCCGGTGGGTGCCGACGGCGGGAAGATCATCCCCGGCATTGGCCAAACGGCTACGCAGGACCTGCAATTCTTCGGTCACTTGCGCAATCCGCTCCAAAAGAGAGGGCTGCTTGGGTTCGCGCGCGGAACTGGAAACTCGGCGAAGAGGAGAACGGCGATGGCTGATTTTAGTGGTAGTAGATCGTGATTTCATGATGTAGTTAGCTGCAAATCTGACACTTCTTGTAGGGTTTTGCTGAATTAAATACAAGAGAATTGCCAGAAATAGCGTCAACAAAAACCAAATACCTGACTAACAGGTAGTTACGTCTCAACCCGGTGGCTCAGCAGCTTGGAACCATCAAAGAGGAAAAAGCCTCTGAACTTCTTGCGCTGCAATAACAAGGGTAGCCAGTGAGGGTCATCCTCCCACATCTCGTGGTAAGGGATCCGGTCGATAGGCGTCCAGTGAGGTTTGGCCTCATCGGTCTCGATAAGCACTCCCTCGCACCCGCTGGCGGCAAAGACCGCCACATGCAGCCGGTATCCGTCGAGGAAGTGGAAATGAAGCTCCCCAATCTGTTCCAAGCCGGTGGGGGTGACGCCGATCTCCTCCTGAGTTTCCCGTACGGCGCCCTCCCGGGCTGTTTCACCGGGCTCGTTGCGACCTCCCGGGCCATTCATCATCCCGGCCCCGAGCCCGCGCTTCTTGCGGATGAGCAAGATCTGACCATCCCGCATCACGAAGCAAAGGTTGGCGTACTCGGTCGGTCGCCACGATGACCAATCGATCTCATCCACATTACGCAACATCTCTCGCTCCCGTAATCGCGCCAAAGTTCCCCTGCTCGCACCCGCGCACAAAACCTTCCGTGACCGACTTGAGTTTCTCCCAACGCGACCGGATCTGCTCCGCCTCGGCGGCATTGATGGAATTGTCCAATGCCGCCCGGGCCACCACCGAGAGCATCATGGCAAATTCCTGCACCACCTGGTTCGTGGCCGGTACGAGGTGGAATGACTGCCCGCGCGTGCCAATCGCGTTCTTTACGAAGAACCCACCGGCCTGCCCGCACAACCACTCAACGATCCGCTCGTCGCCGGTCGCTCGCCAGAGTGCCTCCACGCGGTCCAACGGATTCAGCGCGCCGCTGCCACCGCCGGTATCGTCCTCGGCCCACTTGTAGACCAGCGACAGCGAGACGCCCATTTCCTCGGCGACCTGTTTCGGGTTTCGATCCTGAAACACCTCACGCAGCAACTCATGCGACTTCATTCCCGGTGTCTTACAAACAAACCGCGCCATTGTAAATGCCACAGCCCCGGGCTTGTGGTTCACTGCAGCCATGCAACCGAAGCTTGACGCCTGGCTGAACAGGCGCGCATCATCGCCGCCGTTGATGATACCGGTCTGTCCCAAGTGTGACGTTGCCTTGCTCCTCGTCCACGAAGCCGGGGTGCAAGTGGATGTTTGCGAGCGCTGCCGGGGTGTCTGGCTCGATGCCGGTGAGCTGGAACAACTCGGCGTCCCGCCCGCACCGGTGGAGATCATCGCCGCGAGCAGCAAGCACCTCTGCCCCCGCTGCGACCGGCCGATGCGCCAGATCCGCCGCAACGACGTCGACCTGGAGGAATGCGTCGCGGGCCACGGGTTGTGGCTCGACGCCGGGGAGTTGCCGCGCCTGCAAGCCGGCGCGGTCCAAAAACTTTTTACCAAAGGAGACTAAACCATGTCTGCTGCCCTCATTGTCGTCATCGTCATCGGAGTAATCCTCCTGGCCGTCATCGGCTGGTTCATCGGCGCGTACAACGGACTTGTCCGCCTTCGCAACCAGCTCGAAAACGCCTGGGCCCAGATCGACGTGCAGTTGAAACGCCGGTACGACCTCATCCCCAACCTCGTTGAGACGGTCAAAGGCTACGCCAAACACGAACGAGAGACGTTGGAGAAAGTCATCCAAGCCCGCAACATGGCGATGAACGCCAAGACCATCGGCGAACGCGCCGAGGCGGAGAATATCCTGACCGGCACGTTGAAATCCCTCTTCGCCGTCTCCGAGGCCTACCCGGATTTGAAGGCGAACCAGAATTTTCTACGCCTTCAGGAAGAGCTGACCTCGACCGAGAACAAGGTCGCGTTCTCCCGGCAGTTCTACAACGACTCCGTCCAGCAATTCAACACGAGCATCCAAGTCTTCCCGACGAACATCGTGGCCGGCATGTTCAGCTTCGCGCGCCGCGATTTCTTCGAGGTGAAGGAAGAAGCCGTCCGCGAGGCGCCCAAGGTTTCCTTCTAAACAAACGCATGTAGGCCGACTCTGTGAGTCGGCGCCCCTCGCGCCGCTTCGCAGAAGCGGCCTACAAGCCACCGGCCATGTGGGAACAGATCGCCGCCAACCGTCGCCGTTCCGCCGTGCTCATCACGACGATGGCGGCGGTGCTGTTGTCGCTCGGCTATCTGGCCGGTGAAGCCATCGCCCCCGGCGCGGGCCTCATTGGCCTGACCGCAGCATTTATCATCTGGCTGATCCAGATGGGCCTGTATTTCGGCGCCGCCGAATCGGTCTTGCTGGCCGGCAGCGGCGCGCACGAAATCCAAAAGGACGACAGCCCCCGGCTCTTCAACGTCGTCGAGGAAATGGTGCTGGCGTCCGGCCTGGGCTACACGCCGCGCATCTACCTCATCGACGACCCGGCGCCCAACGCCTTCGCCATCGGCCGCAAGCCGGGCTCCAGCGCCGTCGCCGTCACGACCGGCCTGCTGCATCGGCTGAATCGCGACGAACTTCAAGGTGTCATCGCCCACGAAATCGGCCACCTGAAAAATCAGGACGTAAAATTCATGACGCTCGCCGCGGTCATGCTCGGCTCCATCGTCATGCTCTCCGAGATCTTCCTCCGGTCGCTCCGCTTCGGCGGACGCTCCAGTCGGCGCAGCGAATCCCGCGGCGGTGGCGGACAGGCGCAGCTAATCCTGCTCGTCATCGCAATCGCCTTCGCGATCCTCGGCCCGCTCTTTGCCCAAGTGCTCTACTTCGCCTGCTCCCGCAAACGCGAATTCCTCGCCGACGCCTCCGCCGCACAATTCACCCGCTACCCGGAAGGACTCGCGTCCGCGCTCGAAAAGATCGCCGGCGCGAGCATGCCGGTCACCTGCGCCAACAAGACCACCGCCCCTCTCTACATCGTCAACCCGCTCGCAGCTACCGGCCAGTCACTCTCGCTGTTCTCCACTCATCCACCGACGGAAGAACGCATCCGCATCCTGCGCAGCATGGGCGGCTCTTCCCTTGCCGATTACGAAGCCGCTTACCAACGCGCCGGCCACGGCGGCCTCATCGGCCGGCAATCCCTCCAGGAATCACCGGCGCAATCCATCCGCGATGCTTCGACCGACGGCCCGGTCGAGAGCCCACCTGATACTCGCGCCATTCAGTCCCGGCAGTGCGGCTACATACCGGTCCACTGCAATTGCGGACTCGACATCTCCGTCCCCGAAACCTACAACCGCGACACCATCAACTGCGTCCGCTGCGGCAGCGTCCTCACCATCCCGGGGACCTCCCCTCTCCCCACCGGGGGAGAGGGCCAGGGTGAGGGGGTATCGCTCCAATTCCAGCGCCAGACCGATGGCTGGGAATCCTTCCGCTGCGCCTGCGGTCGCACCATCCAACTCAGCCCCGGCTTCGCCGCGCCGCGCGTCCGCTGCGGGAGTTGTGGACGTTCCATCGAAGTTGTCTAATAATCCGCGGCATGCGTGTCGCCAGCCCACCGGCCAAGCCGTTGCTTGTCTTTGACGGCGACTGCACGTTTTGCCGGAAATGGATAGCCCGCTGGCGCCAGTCGACAGGCAACAGGGTGGATTACCGGACCTCGCAGGAAGTGAACTTCCCGGAAATCCCACCGGAGAAATTTTCCGAGTCCGTCGTCCTCATCGAACCGGATGGCGCCGTGATTACCGGTGCGCGCGCCGTGTTCCGCACGTTGAACAAAGAGCATCTCTACCGGCCCATCGCCGGCCCGGCTGAGGCAGCCTACCGGGTCGTGGCGCGCAACCGGGTGTTGTTCTCCCGCATCACACGCCTGCTCTGGGGTGACAGCGTCGAGCGGCCATCCTACGTCCGCACCCGGTCGGTCTTCCTACGCACCGTCGGGGTGATTTACTTCCTCGCGTTCATTTCATTGTGGACGCAGATCACCGGCCTCGTCGGCCACAACGGCATCATGCCGGCGGACCAGTTGCTGACGGCGATACGCGGGCACGACGTCCCGTGGTGGCAGGCACCGACGCTTTGCTGGTTCAATGCCAGCGACACGATGCTGCGGCTGCTTTGCGGCGGCGGTGCTGTGCTTTCCTTACTGGTGATTGCCGGCTTCGGCACGTTGCCGGCGTTGATCCTGATGTGGATCTCGTATCTCTCGCTGTCGGTCGTCGGCGATGTCTTTCTCGGCTACCAATGGGACGCGCTCTTGCTGGAAACCGGACTGCTGGCGATCTTGTTCGCCATCGGCAAGAGCGAACCGTCCCGGGCAATTTTGTGGTTGTTGCGGCTGCTGCTGTTCAAACTGATGTTCTTCTCCGGGGTCATCAAACTCGCCAGCGGCGACGCGCTCTGGCACAACCTCACCGCGCTCACCGTCCATTACCAGACGCAACCGTTGCCGAACGTCATCGCGTGGTACGCCCATCAACTGCCGGTCTGGTTCCAGAAATTTTCCTGCGGCGCGATGTTCGTGATCGAACTGGCCCTGCCCTTCCTCATCTTCACTCCGCGCCGTCCCCGGCTGATTGCGGCCGGTGGTGTTGTTTTCCTCCAACTCCTCATCATCCTCACCGGCAACTACACCTTCTTCAACTGGCTCGCCATCGCGCTCTGCATCCCGCTGCTCGATGACCGGCTTCTCGGGCGCGTTGCGCCCTGCGGCCCGCCGGTGCGTGGCCGTAAATGGTTCACGATCCCGGTGGCAGCGATCATCACCTTCACCACCATAATGCAGACTTTGCACGTGTGCCGCGTTCAGGTCAAAGGGCCGCTCAACTGGGCGTACATCGCGGTGATGCAATCGATCTATCCCTTCCGCAGCGTGAACACCTACGGCCTCTTCGCCGTGATGACGCCGAACCGGCCCGAGATCATCATCGAAGGCAGCGCGGACGGCAGCCAGTGGAAGGCTTACGAGTTCAAATACAAACCCGGTGACGTCACCCGTCATCCGCCCTTCGTCACGCCGCACCAACCCCGGCTCGACTGGCAGATGTGGTTCGAGTCACTCCGCGGGCATGGCAATCCCAGCCCGTGGTTCCTCAACTTCTGCGGCCGGTTGCTGCAAAGCGAACCAACCGTCACACGGCTCCTGGCGAACAATCCCTTCGCCAACACGCCGCCCCGGTATCTCCGGGCTACGCTGTACGATTACCGCTTCACCACACCGGCGGAACACGCAGCCACCGGCGCCTGGTGGGTGCGAAAAGAAATCGCACCTTTTTGCCCCGTGTTGACGTTACAGCGCTAACGCGCGCTGCCGGCCGTATTCGAGCAGCTTCTTCACGCGCGGGGCACTACCGGCTTCGCTGTAGATGCGGATGATCGGTTCGGTGCCGGAGGTGCGGAACATGAGCCACGAACCATCCTCAGCGAGATATTTCACGCCGTCGAAGGTCTTCATCTCGGCGAGCGGTGAGCCGAGCAGGTCCTTCGGCGGGTCGTTGCGGAGCGACTCGATGAACCGGTCGCGTTTCTCCAGCGGATAATGCATGTCGATCCGGTCGTACACGCTCTTGCCGAACTCCGCCTGCAACTCCGTGAGCAACCGGCTCAGTTTCTTGCCGGTCACCGCGAGTAGTTCGAGTAACATCAGGTTCGCCAGCACACCGTCGCGCTCGGGGATGTGGCCGCGGAACCCGATCCCGCCGCTTTCCTCGCCGCCAATCAACACATCCTTCTGTCGCATCTGCTGGCAAATGTATTTGAAGCCGACCGGCACCTCCACGACCTCCATCTTGTACGCCCGGCAAATCCGGTCGATCATCGTCGTGCAATTAGTCGACCGGACCACGACCGCGCCGCGGTCGCCGCGGTTCCGCAGGAGATGCAGCAACAGCAACGCGAAGACGAGCTGGATGGAAACATACCGGCCCGTGTCGTCCACAATCCCCATCCGGTCAGCATCGCCGTCGGTCGCAATCCCGATTTGGGCACGCGCCTTCTTCACGGCGACACACAACGCCCCGAGATTCTTGCCGATGGGCTCGGGGTTGACGCCGCCGAACAGTGGATTGCGGTCGCCCCGGATGGTTTGCGTTTTCCCATCGAGCAACTCTTCGAGCAGATGCCCGCCGCAGCCGTGCAGCGAGTCCACCACCACCCGCAACTTTGCCGCGCGGATCTTTTTCAAATCGACAATCTTCTTCACCGCCGCGATGTGCGCGCGCCGGGGATCGTACACCTCGACGTTGCCATCGAACGACACGCTCCGCACCGGGTTCGCATCCACCAACTTCTCAATTGCCGTGCAGATTTCCGGGTCAGCCGGCCCGGCGTAATCGGCCTTGAGCTTGAAGCCGTTGAACTGCGGCGGATTGTGGCTGGCGGTGATCATCACCGCGCCGCGCAACTGCCGGTCGCGCACCGCAAACGCCACGGCCGGCGTCGGCGCGGCCACGGTCGAGTAGATCGCCGGGATGCCGTTGCCCGCGAGCACTTCGCACACGAGCCGGGCATACACTTCGGAAAAGAACCGGTTGTCGTACCCGACGATCACGCCCTGCCCCGGCACGTTCCGCCAGTAATCCGCCGCGGCCTGGGCGACGCGCCGGACATTTTCAAAAGTGAAATCCTCCGCGATGACGCCGCGCCAGCCGTCGGTGCCGAACTTGATCTTAGTGAGTGACATGCTTTCTCAATTCCTCAATCGCCGCCTTCAACCCGGCTGCTTTGTGGCGAAACAAAGAGTTACCGGCCACAAACACATTCGCACCCGCCTCGGCGCATTGCCGGCCCGTCGTCGGATTGATGCCGCCGTCCACGATGATGGGCAGCTGTGGCGCGCGTTTGCGCAACTCCCGGATTTTCGGGAGCACCTCCGGGATGAAGGCCTGACCGCCAAAGCCGGGATTTACCGTCATCACCAACATCTCATCCACTTCGCCGAGGAACGGCAACACGCGCTCCACCGGGGTCGCGGGGTTGAATGCCAGCCCGGCCTTGCGGCTGTGGCCGCGAATCAACTGGAGCGTCCACGCCACGTCGTGCTTCGCCTCGTGTTCAACGTGGACAATCACGTGATCGGCCCCCGCCTCGATGAACCGCTCGACGTACCGCTCCGGCCGCTCGATCATCAAATGCACATCCAGCGGCTTCTTGGTGGCCGACCGGATTCCGCGAATGGTGTCCGGCCCGAACGTGATGTTCGGCACGAAATGACCGTCCATCACGTCGCAGTGAATCCAATCCCCACCGGCCTCGTCCGCGCGCCGGACCTCCGCCGCGAAACTGCCGAAGTCAGCCGCCAGGATCGACGGTGCGATCAAATTAGTCATGGTGGTGCCCATCCCCGTCGTGATGGTGATCGGGGAACGGCCCCTCAGATCCCCATTTCTGTTCGTAGAAATACGCGCCCGCCGCCAACACGATGATCGCGGCAACAATCAGCAGGATCGGGAGCATCGCTTTTTTCACGCGAGCACTGTATTGACCGACCGGCGTGAATTCAAGCCTTGCCGCCTCCCGGCGAATCAATACACTCCGCGCGTGCTCATCGACTACCACATGCACACCCGGTTGACCGACGGCACCGGCGAGCCGGTCGATTACGCCCGCGTCGCCATTGCCCGCGGTCTCGACGAGATTGGTTGTTCTGACCACGCCCCCCTGCGCGACAAGGAAACCAACTGGACCCAAAAGAAGTCTGACCTGCCGGTCTACGTCGAGATGGTCCGCTGCGCCCAGCGCGAGTTCCCACAACTCAACATCAAGCTCGGCTTGGAGGTCGACTTCATCCCCGGCCACGAAGACTGGATTCGCGAACTGGCCGGGATGTATCCGTGGGATTATTTCCTCGGCAGCGTCCACTACATCGGCAACTGGCCGGTGGACTTGAGTGCCAAGGAATGGGAAGGCCGCGACATCGACCAGACCTGGCGCGAATACTTTGAACTGTGGGCCCAAGCTGCCCGCTCCGGTCTCTTTGATTCACTGGCGCATCCCGACCTGCCGAAGAAGTTCAACTACCGGCCCAAGTCATTCGATTACCGGCCGTACCTTCAAGATGTCCGCTGCGCCATCGAGGTCAGCACTGCCGGCCTGCGCAAACCCTGCCGGGAAATCTACCCGTCTGTTGAATTTCTAAGGCTCGCCCGGGAACGCAACATCCCGATTACCTTGGGCAGCGACGCGCACCTCGCCGAGGATACCGGCGCCGATTTCGACAAAGCGGTCGCGCAAGCGAGAGCCTGCGGCTACACACAGATCTGCCGGTTCACTCAGCGAAAGCGCGAGCTAGTAAAAATGTAGGGGCGCTTCTTTGAAGCGCCCCTGTCATTGATTACGCGCTTCGCAGAAGCGCGGCTACAAAAGATTTAG
>OMJI01000234.1 GCA_900299315.1 Verrucomicrobiota bacterium
CCTGCTCGGTGGCCTGTTCGGAGCCGCTTTGTGGCTGGCGTTCAACGCCAACTCCGGGGGCTCCGTCATGGGTGCATCGGCGGCGGTGCTGGCGTGTGTGATTGCCTTCGCGACGTTGTTCCCCGAACGGGAAATCACGCTCCTGGTATTCTTCGTCATCCCGGTGCGGTTGAAGGCGAAGTATCTCGCGTGGTGCTTGGTGGCGCTCGACGCCGTACCGGTGCTTCAACACGCCCAATCGAATGTCGCTCATCTCGCCCATCTTGGCGGCGCGGCGCTCGGTTACCTCTACATCAAGCAACTCGGCTACGGGCAAACGCCCCGGTGGATGTTGTGGTGGCAGTCGCTGGGCGAGAAACTCAAGCCGCGTCGACCGGCTCCCGTTCGCAAACGGGAACGGGACCTGACACCGGAAGAATTCATGCGGGACAAAGTGGACCCGATTCTCGACAAGATCGCGCGCGACGGCATGCAAAGCCTGACGCGCGAGGAGCGGCAGGTACTCGAGTCCGCGAAGGAGCATCTCCGCAAACGGACGACCTGACCGGTGAAAGCGTCCCGCAGGCAGCCGGTCGCCAAACCACTCCCGCACGCGGAAGCGTTCCGCGATCCGCGTTGTCTCCGGGGGGCGGTTACGCGGCTGCAGGCCAACGCGTCGGCCCGCCGGCATCTGGCGAAGATTCTGCCGCACCTGTTGCGCGCCTGCGCCCACAGCGCTGACCCGGACCGGACGATTGTGAATTTCGAGCGCCTGGTGGCGGCGCTGCCGAATGCCGGGATTCTTTATCATTACCTGGCGGCAGCACCGGGGCGGATCGACCAACTCGTCACCATCTTCGCGCACTCGCAGGCGTTGGCGGACACGCTGACGCGGGACGCGAAGTTCTTCCATTTCCTAATCGCGCCGGAAGCGCTGGCCCGGCCGCGGGAGAAGTTGTGGATGCAGGCGGAGCTGACGCGGTTGCTGGCCGGCTGGCGCGCGGCGGAGGACCGGTACAACGTGGTGCGGCATTTCCGACGCCGGGAGACGTTGCGGGTCGGCGCGCGCGATTTGCTCGGACTGGCGACGGTGGAGGAGACGACGCTGGAATTGTCGAACCTCGCGGATGTGTGTTTGCAGGCCGTGTTCGAGGTGGCGGTGGAGACGTTGGCGGCGCAGTTCAAGATCGCGGTGCCCGGTGGGTTTGCCGTGATCGGCATGGGCAAGCTGGGCGGGCAGGAGCTGAATTATTCGTCGGACGTCGACGTGATTTTTGTCTACCGGGAGGAAGGCGAGTTCAACGCCCGGCTGACGTACAACGAGTTCTACACCAAGCTGGCGGAGGAATTCATCCGGCAGGTTTCGACCCCCGGTACGGAAGGCGCCATCTACCGGATCGACCTGCGGTTGCGGCCCGAGGGCAAGACCGGGGCGTTGGTACGGTCGCTGGATAGCTGCGAGAATTACTACGCCGAGTGGGGTGAGACGTGGGAGCGGATGGCGTTGAGCAAGGCGCGGTGCGTGGCCGGGGATGAGCAGTTGGGCGGGGATTTCATCCAGATGGTGCAGCCGTTTGTGTACGCGCGGCATGCCGGGGAGAATGTGATTCTGCAGATGGCCGCGCTGAAGGAGCGGATCGAGAAGGAAGTGGTCCGGGAAGGGAACCTGACCCGGCACGTCAAGCTGGGGATCGGCGGCATCCGCGAGATCGAGTTCATCGTCCAGTCGTTTCAAGTGTTGCGCGGGGCGCGCCTGCCGGAGTTGCGCCAACGCCAGACGCTGCGCGGGCTGCAGTTGCTCGCGAGACGGAAGATGCTGACGGAGGCGGAGGCGCAGGGGTTGGCGGAGGCGTACCGGTTTCTCCGGAACGTGGAGCACCGGCTGCAGATGGAGCTGGAGTTGCAGACGCACACAATTCCCGACGAGAAACACGCGCTCTACCGGCTCGCGCGCGCGATGGGGTTCAAGACGGTGGAAGCGTTCGAGGCCGAGCAGGCGCGGCATACGACGGCGGTGCGCAAGGTGTATGAGGGTGTCTTGACCGGGGCGGCGGCGCAGGCGGCGCCACCGGTGCCGGTGCCGGAGTTGATGAAGGCGGTCGGGTTTCAGGACCCGGCAGCGGCGGAGCGGGTGATTACGAATTTGCGGGAGGGACCGGGGTTCGTCCATGTGTCTGGTCGGACGCAGGAAATTTTTTCGCGGCTGCTGCCGGGGTTGATGCGCGAACTTCAGAAAGTGGCCGACCCGGATGTGGCGCTGGTCCGGTTCGACAAGTTCGTGAGCGCGTACGGGTCGCGGGGGCTGCTCTACGAAATCCTGACCCGCAATCCGAAGTTGGTGGAGATGCTGGTGCGGGTGGGGGACGCCAGCCGGTTCCTCGCGGAGACACTGTGGAAGCACCCAGAATTGTTTGATGAGGTTTGCCGGGGCGTGGCGTTGAGCGAACCGAAGAGCCTCGACCGGATGCTGGGAGAACTCGAAGCGGAGCCCGGTGACCCCGCGACAGCGGCGCGGGAGTGGAAGCGGGCGGAGTTGTTCCGGATCGGGGTGGAGGATGTGACCGGGCTTGTCGACTTGGAGCATGTCCATCTGGAAATCAGCCGGTTGGCCGAGGCGTGTCTGCGGTTTGCCTTAGCGCGGGTGCAACGGGAGTTGAAGTTGTCCAAGCTGCCGTTTGCGGTGATCGCGATGGGGAAATTTGGCGGGCAGGAGTTGGGCTACGGTGCGGACTTGGACGTGCTGTTCGTCGGGGAAGGCGAGGCGGCGATTCGCGTGGCGACCGGCTTGGTCAAATTCATGGAGGCCCAGACGAGTGCGGGGGCGTTGTTCAAGGTGGATGCGCGGCTGCGGCCGGACGGAGAGAAGGGACCGCTGGCGGCCGGCTTGGAGGCGCACCGGGATTATTACGCGAAGCG